>JBLNDC010000256.1:0-6463 GCA_050261255.1 Bacteroidota bacterium | reverse complement strand
ATGCTCTGGGCCATATCCCCGGCGCGTATAATATCCCTTTCAAACAAATCGGCCAAAACCTTGAGCTTTTACCTAAAGATAAAACCATTATTGTCTATTGCTATACCGGGCAAACCGGAGGCCAAACAGCGGCGCTTTTAAATATTGCCGGTTTTGATGCCCGTTCTTTAAATGGTGGAATGAATAATGGCTGGCTAAAGTTAAGTTATCCGGTAATCACCAAATGAAAAGCTATTTGCCTCGACATCACCGGCAAAATAATTCTGGCCCTTTGCGTGTTCCGAGGTTAAAAACTGAAGTATCGATGATTATCTGAGAATAAAACACCCTGTCTTCGCTCAGGGTGTTTTAAATTGCTCTATTTTCCTATTTTTATTTTAAAAGATAATTTTGACTTCCCTCACTGTACAAAGCCGCTCCTTGGTTTTCCGCCTTGCTGTTGAAGGCCGAATTTCAGCAAGGTTTCTATCAATGAACGTACTTTGAACAATTATTTAAAGAATTTCTCCGAAAGTGTCGAGAATTAAACTAAAATGTTTTAACATTTTTTCTAATAGTACGCTTCTCTTCCCTAACTCAAGCGATTGATTACGCCTTATATTAGGCTTTCACTTTCAGATGGGGGAATATGTTTGATCAAAGATCTCTTGTTCTCAATGATCGCCATTATTATTTTAAGCGGAACCTTAACTTTTGTCTGTTTGTTTCTTTGGTTCCGGTTCCAAAGAAAATATCTCCTGGATTGGACGATCGGTTGGGGTTTATATTGTCTTCACTTTATTCTCGTAATTATCTCCGAATACCACCCCGGATTTTTTTTGCTGAATAATTTAAGTGATATTTTTACTTCATTCTCTGTATTCTTCTTGCTTTTTGGAGTATTAAAACTACGGAAAACGCCAATATCTAAATACCGCCTACTATGGATCTGGCCGATCCTCAATTCCATTTGGAGTTTCTATTGGAACTTGCTTGGCTGCCCCAGACTGGCTGTTTTTCCAGCCGCGATTACCTTCGGTTTAATTCAAGTGGCAATTGGTGTCATTTTAATAAAGAATAATTCAACCCGTAAATACACCTCGGAGCTGGTGTTGGGATGGAGTATGTTATTGTGGGGACTCCATAAGTTTGACCATCCCATCATTCGTCATATTCCTCAATTAGCTCCTGTCGGTTATTTAGTAGGTAGCCTTTTTGCTATTTTTTCAACTGTTACAATGTTGTTATTAATGATTGAAGAGACCGGGCAGGAACGGGATCTTTCCGCGGAACGATTTAGCATGCTTCTAAAATATACTAATGATATTATCTTCTTCATCGGGCTGGATGGTGAAATTATCGATGCCAATCAAGCCGCGCTCGATAAATACGGTTACACTATAGAAGAATTGCTCGGGATGAAAGTCTTCGATTTATGCCGTGACGAAGACCGTAATTTGATTGAGGAACAATTGAGGAATTCGGACTTTAAAGGGATAGCCTATGAAACAGTACACTATGGCAAAGACGGGATTCGTTTTCCGGTGGAAATTCATTCAGTAGGAGCCACCATCGATAATTCGAGGGTTTGGATGAGTATTATCCGTGACATTACCGAACGTAAGCAAGCTGAGATCATCAAACGGAAGCTTAATTTTACCGATAGCCTTACCGGTTTACCAAATCGTAGGTATCTCGAAGAAAACCTAAAGACATTCGATAATGCAGACTATTTACCAATTAGCGTTGTGGTTGGGGATATGAATGGCCTAAAGCTGATCAATGACGCTTTCGGACCGAAAACCGGGGATCAGTTGCTCAAAGAAATGGCTAGGCTGCTTTTGAACTCGTGTAGTCCGGAGGATTTGGTAATCCGATGGGGCGGCGATGAATTTCTATTGTTTTTACCCAATACTAATGCTAAAGCCGTAGAGCGCTTCTGCGAAAAAATCAAACAACAGTGTCAACAGACCGCTTTAGTGCCCATCTTGCCCAGTATCGCCCTGGGTTATGCCGTAAAGGATACGACCTCTCAAGTAATGTCGGAAGTTTTCAAACTCGCGGAAGATCGAATGTATCGTAATAAACTGCTTGAAAATGACAGTTCCCGAAAAGCAATTATTTTATCTTTACAGAATACCCTTTTTGAGCGGAGTTATGAAACTGAACAACATGCCGAGCGTTTAAAAACTCTCGCCTTCGAACTAGGGCGCAAGATTGGCCTCGCCGCCAATCAAATGGATGATCTGGCACTACTAGCCACCCTACATGATATCGGAAAATTGGCCATTCCCGAAGAAATCTTGTCCAAACCGGGTCCGTTGTCTCCTGAGGAATGGTCCGTCATGAAAAAACACCCCGGTATCGGTCATCGGATTATCCAGGACATTCCCGATTTGGCCCATATCGCAGAGGCTATCCTAGCCCATCACGAGCGTTGGGACGGCAAAGGCTACCCAAACGGGCTTAAAGGAACCGAAATACCTCTAATTGCGCGGATCCTTTCGATTGTAGATTCATACGACGCCATGACTAATAAACGTGTCTATCAAGAGGCTGTCAGCCACGAACAAGCGTTGACTGAAATCGCCGACTGCGCCGGGAGTCAATTTGATCCGGACTTAGCAAAACTTTTTTTGGAAACGTTTAAAGACTAATCTAACCAAACCTTCATATCCGGTTCAATAGTGTCATGCCGCTAATACACACTTTGATCCTTACAGATACCCAATCAAAAATTAGATCGATCCTCTAATATAAACTTTTTTATTACAGGTATATTGCTTTTTCGTGCGATCCTACTTTAATATTTCCAAACTCTTGATCCGCGCCAAAAATTTCTCGATTTTCCCGATTTCACCTTTGACTTCATACTCATAGAACCACATTAAGGCTTCCTTTTTGCTCTCGATCACCCGAATCCCGATTAAACATTCTTCAGCCGCTTTGAAAGCCCTCTTAGGCTCTACAGAGGTTATGACAGTCTCGGTGAATACCATTATACTATCCATCATTCACTACCTTTCGTTAGTAATCAGCCGTTCATCGGAATCTTTCTGTTTGGCCAGACAGATATTTACCCCTCTGGTCTCTTTGATTAGGCAAGTAAAAAGTACACCGAGTCCTAAAACTAACGCGCACAACCAGAATCCATTCCGATAGGCCGATAAAGGATAAATCCGGACACCATGTTCTATAGCCCCTTGCCAATGATGGTCCAACACCCATCCAAAGAGCGGTTGCATTAACGCGGCACCAAGAAACGGCCCAGAGTTAACCAACCCGGCGACCATTCCGGTCATTGCCGGCGGAGTAACCTCTTTACCGCAAGCGACATTCAAGTTTACACCCGACATTCCCAGGCCGATCCCGAAACACAGGGGGTAAAGCGCCCAGAGCGGCGGTTTACCTGCATTCCAAAGGGTTAAGACCAACCATAATATCAAAAATCCTAAAGAAACCACCACGTTGGGCAAACGACGTAGCGCCAAGCGGTCCGAAATGAACCCAATCAAAGGCGCGCCAATCATTGTTCCTGCGGACATAAGCATGATATATTTTGAAGCTGCCACCCGCGACATCCCGTAAACTTGCATCAAATAAGGCACTCCCCATAGTCCCATGAACGCCATATATACACCATAAATCGCCAACGACGCTAAAAAAGGCCACCAAGTGGCCTTATTCCCCATCACGGTTCTAAAGCTATCAATTATTTTATAATTGGCAGTTTCTACCCTTATCGACTCTTTTTGAACCACGCCTTCTTCCGCTTCTAACAATGCGATATCAGGTAACCCCAGATCAGCCGGGCGATCTTTCACCAGGCACCAACAAGCTATGATTATAAGCAGTGAATACACCGTAATAACAGAAAAAGCAATTCTCCAGCCGAACCAATCCACCATTAAGGCTAAAGGAGTGGTGGCTAATAAAAACCCTACACTACCCACCACGACTATCAGCCCGGTCATAGTGGTAAATTCCCGGGTCCGGAACCATTCGGCATGTATTTTAACTACGTTTATGTAGATTAAGCCTACTCCGATGCTGGATATAACCCGCCCAAAATATAACATAGGAATGTTTTGGGCTGTACTAAAAACAATCGATCCTAGAGTAGCTATGATTAAAGCCAACAGTACCGTACGCCGGGGACCGAACCAATCGGCCAAAATACCCGCAGGAATCTGCATGGCGGCATAAGTATAAAAATATACTGAAGCTAAACCGCCGATATCGGCCGCCCGTGTGATTGAAAATTCCCGCATTAAACTGTCGGTCATTACCCCCGTAGCGGTCCGGTGAAAATAGGAGAGTAACAACGCGAAAGCCATTGGCGTCCAGACGATCCAGCGGCGCCGGTTTAACCGTTCGAACTGCTGTTTCAATAAAGGTTCCATCAAAAATCATCCCCTGCTGCAATTTAGCTTAAACATGAATTTAAGCAGTTCTCCATTTACAGCGGGAATCCTTCAGTAACCGGCTGGATCATTTTTACTCGACAAAACCGCAGCAGTAATCGGCGTCGGGGACAATGCCGCATCTTGCAGTGTTTTGTTTATTGATCACAGCACTTTCCTTAATAAATTCCTTATAATATATTAGTTCCAACTATTGATAAGCGAGGTGAGTTCTATGGATGCCAAACAAATCCCTCTGCCCTTCGCGGGAACAGGAGAAGCCACCTCCCCTAATGCCCTTTTTTCCATTACCAATACAGGGGATGGCATTAGCATATTAGGCAGGGCGAAAACTGGTACGGGTTTACGGGGCGAGAGCGAATCGGCGACAGGGGTCATTGGTGTATCAGTTTCCGAAGTCGGTGTTAGCGGCGCCTCCGACACCGGGACCGCCGTCTTCGGGACCAGCGGTTCCGGACCGGGAGTTTTCGGCCACTCCGATAGCTACTATGGCGTGGTCGGCACATCCAATACCGAATATGGCGTTTACGGCACTTCCACCGAGAATACTGGCGTGGTGGGATTATCCCGCGATCATACCGGAGTGGCCGGTAATTACTGATTATATCCAAGTGGAAACTCACGGGCTACTATTAAGTAGAGCCGGGAGAACAATTGCTCAAAGATTTTTAGAAGATGATTCCTGGAATATTGAAACAGTTACGACAAGAGATAAAGTTAACGCTATAGCTTTACTAAAGCGTTATCAAGATAAGGATTTTTCTTTAACCGATGCTACCAGCTTCATAGTCATGGAGCGGTTAGGACTTAAACCCAAGTTGACAAACTTCTTAGGCAGTGGTAACCCTATTTATTTTGCAGACAGGCTTTATCCATGCCTATATTAAACTTCAAGGACCCTCAAACTACTCTGTTTTAACAACATGGGGGTAGTCCCCATCAACTTCCGGAACAGCCCCCAAAACTGTTTTTAAATTATCTTTATTTATAGCCACTCTTACCTCGCGTATTTCATAACTGTAGCTTTATATTCGCTGCCGTCGGAATCCCCATAAACCACATAAGGTACACCGCTCCCGTCAATGGCAATCGAGGTGTAACTGATTTCACCTGCCGAAATGCCGGGAGTGCCGCCGACCGGAACCCACTTACTTCCGTCAAACTTCATAACCGTGGCTTTATTGCCGTTGGCATAGTCCTGATAAACCACATAAGGGGTGCCACTCCCGTCAATGGCAATCGAGGTGTATTCCACTTCACCCGCCGAAATGCCAGTGGCGCCTCCGACCGGAACCCATTTACTGCCATCAAATTTCATGACGGTTGCTTTTCCGCTATCGTTCCAATCTTTATAAACTACATAAGGCACACCGCTCCTGTCAATAGCAATTGAGGTATATTGCACTACACCAGCAGAAACAGGAGTGCTGCTGGCGACCTCATCCCAAGTACCGTTGTATTTCATAACGGTTGCTTTCCTGCTTTTAGTATAATCCTCATAAACCACATAAAGTGTACCGCTCCCGTCAATAGCAATTGCGGTGTAATCCGCTTGACCCGCAGAGATGCCAGGAGAGCCGCCGACCGCAACCCAGTTACCACCTTCGAATTTCATGACCGTGGCTTTAGATGAAGTACCAAAATCCTTATAAACCACATAAGGCTCGCCGCTCCCATTAATGGCAATTGAGGTGTAATCCGCTTGACCCGCCGAAAAGGACTGGTTGCCGACCACATCCCAATTGCCGTTGTATTTCATGACGGTTGCTTTTCCTCTTACTCCACCATTAAGGGTATTATCCCCAAAAACCACATAAGGCACACCGCTGTAAATGGCAATCGAGGTATAGCCCGCTGAATCCGGTGAAAAATTAGGGTAACTAGGGTCTCCGACCACAACCCAATTACTACCAATAAACTTCATGGCCGTAGCTCCGTAGCTGGTAAAATCCTGATAAACCACATACGGCACGCCACTTCCGTCAATGGCGATCGAGGGAGTTGCTATATCACCATCCGAAAATCTGGCGTTGCCGACCACTTTCCATGATGCAGCAGGG
>JBLNDC010000255.1:0-13936 GCA_050261255.1 Bacteroidota bacterium | reverse complement strand
CAAAATCCAAGGACTATACCTGGAATCTCTGAAAGCCATCGCTCATCAACCACATACCCTCGGAATGGGTATCCCCGGGGCAATTTCGTACAAAACTAATCTGGTCAAAAACGCCAATACCCAATGCCTGAATGGAAAACCTTTAAAACAAGACATCCAGTCTAAACTGGGACATCGGGTGGAAATTCAGAACGACGCCAACTGTTTCACTCTGGCCGAAGCTTTGCTCGGGTCCGGGGTTGGGAAACGGATCGTTTTCGGAGTGATCATGGGCACCGGTTGCGGAGGCGGGATCGCCATCGACGGTAGGGTCCATGGTGGAATCCAGGGCATTGCTGGGGAATGGGGGCATATGCAAATCGACCCGGCGGGGCCGGAGTGCTACTGCGGGAAAAGAGGTTGTGTCGAGACTTATATCAGCGGGGGTGGGCTGCAAAACATTTTTCGAGCCCGGTTTGGAGAACTGAAGCCGGTCCAAGAGATAGTGGCGGGGTTCCGAAGGGGTGAACCAAGAACCAGCCAGGTGTTTAGCGAATTTCTAGAACATTTCGGGATTGCCCTCTCGAATGTTATCGATATCCTCGACCCCGATATGGTCATCTTGGGGGGCGGTTTATCGAATATTGAGGAACTCTATACCATTGGACGTGAAGCAGTTAGGGAAAAAATCTTCTCCGACGGGTTGGAGACGCCGATCGTTAAAAATCGACTCGGGGATTCGGCCGGAGTCTTTGGAGCGGCAATGATCGGGAACACAGATGCCACAGATACCATAGACACTACAGATTGAACGCTTTTTAAAGTTTAATCTTTAGCAGTATTATATGATACTCGTATATTTAAATGATTTACGTACTATTTGCGTGAACCATTTATGATTTTTAGTCCTATATCGATAGCGTTGGCAGCCAATTTTGAATCTGCTTCCTAACCCCGAACGTCATCAATAAACAAATTGACCCGAAGCAAACGAAGATCCAATTCAAACCGAAATAATTACCGATTAGCCCGGAAGTGACCGGAGCGATGAACAGCCCAAGGGTCCGGGCTGTTTGTTGCATGGCAAAAGCCCGGCCCCGAAAGTCCGAATCGACTTTGGTAGCCGTCAGTGCTGCGGATGATGGCGTAATAGCCGCGGCAAAGATTCCAAAAATGAAATAAAGCGCCCCAAAGAGCCAAATATTGGCGACGGTACCAAGGAGAATCGCAGATAGGCCCATACCGGTTAACCCGATTAAGATCGTACGCGCGTAGGAGATTTTTTCACCGATTCGGCCCCAGATATAAGCAGTGAGGAAGAGGGCCAAACCGGGCAGGGAATAAGTGAACCCGCTCAGGATTTTAGCGGCGTTCGGGGCAATCTTTTGCAAATGTAACGCTAGAATAGGGTTAAACGCCGACATAACCATGGCGTTAATAAACTCAACACTCATGATGGTAACCATTACTGGCATTTTAAAAACCGATTGGCAATCCTGCCAGATTGAAGTCTTGACGGAAATTTGGGGCTTTTCCCGTTCTTCCACAAAGAAGGTGACCATTAGGAAAGCGATGAACACTAATGTTCCCGACACCAGCATCGAGCCCCGGTATCCGGTAAGCGCAGCCAATAAGCCACCGAGGGCCGGCCCTACAACAGTTCCGGCGGAGCGGAAGGTGTAGGCGATGGACACATACCTTCCCGATTCGTTTTGGGGCGTATTGGATGCGATTAAAGCGATGGAACCGGGAATGAAACCGGTCAATATTCCGTTCAAGATCCGTAAAACAACGAGTTGACTATAGTTTTGACAAACACTCATTCCGAAATAAACCAGGCTCAAACAGAGTCCGGCCCGCATTGCCATTGGTTTACGGCCGTATTTATCGGCCATTTTTCCCCAGAAGGGGCCCATCAGCGCCGAAGCGGAAAATTGCAGGGTAAAAAGAAGGCCGGACCAGAAAGGGAGGTCGGAAGTGACCCCTAAATCCTTTAAGAATAAAGGCAGAAAAGGGGCGACCTGTTCCCAACTGAAAGTAGCTAGGAAGAGGGTAGATGATAAGATCAGTAAGTTACGTTGATAGTAAATCATGTTTGCCCTGTATCTTAAGGTTAATAACTAATGCCTGAGAAGGCTATTACAATCTATTTAGCGATTACCCGGCGAAACCCTTCCGCTAGAAGTTTAATTTTGGTTAAACATCTGAACCTGGAAGTTATTGGATTACCCTAATACCACTCTTATTGAACTAGTTCTGAGGGATAAAATTAGATTGACCCGCAAGGCGTCTCCTAATTGATAAAAAAAGTTAGTTAAGGATGGTAGGAAAGTTTTACATCAAAGATTGTACTTTTTATCACAATGTGGTAAACTTAAAACAAAGGTTTGTGATCCGTGACTGTAATGGTCATTGACGATGAACCGTACATTAAAATAGATTTTCTTTTGTTCTGAGGCTGAAGAGCGTTCTGAAGCCGGAGAGCATCACACGAAGGCGTTTGAGAGTTGATTCAAACCCTTTTTGAGGTGTTCTCCCTTCCTCAAAAAGGGTTTTTTATATTTTAAGGGGGTTTGGCGATGGATTTTTTAGAAAAATACCGGGCGGATTTTGCGGAATATGACGCTATGGTACGGGATTTCATCGATGACGAGCGGATTTGGGCGGAGTTAAAAAAGTGGGAGCACCCCACAACGACTGATGTTCGAATGGTTTTGGAAAAATCAGCTTCGCAAGTCCGGCTGGAACCGGAGGAAATGGCAATTTTGTTGCAGAACCGGGACCCGGAAACTATTACCGAAATGTATAGTCTGGCCAATCAGTTGAAACGGGAGGTTTACGGCGACCGGATTGTCTTTTTCGCCCCTCTATACATCAGCGATAAATGCGCCAATAATTGCGCCTATTGCGGTTACCGCAGTTCCAACCATGCCATTGAGCGTAAAACCTTGACCATGGAGGAACTCCGGCGCGAGGTGGAGATGATGATCGGGGAAGGGCAAAAGCGGACCGTCCTGGTGTACGGCGAGTCGCCGGAGACCGATATCGATTACATTTGTGAAACCGTCCGGCAGGTATATAGTGTCAAGAGTGAGGGCGGCGCGATCCGGCGGGCCAATATCAATTGCGCCCCTTTGAACAGGGATGAATTGCGACAACTTAAAAGAGTAGGCATCGGCACTTTCCAAGTCTTTCAAGAGACTTATCATCACGAGACTTACCGCAAGTTACACCCGGCCAATACTATTAAGGGGCACTACCGCTGGCGGCTGTACTGCCATGACCGGGCCTTGGATGTAGGAGTGGACGATGTGGGGATCGGGGTCCTGTTCGGGCTGTATGACTGGCGGTTTGAGGCGATGGGGTTATTGTGTCATACGATCCATTTGGAAGAGAAGTATAACGGGGTCGGCCCCCATACTATCTCCTTTCCCCGGATTCAGCCGGCTTTGAATACTCCCTATGCTTCGAATCCTGAGTATGCGGTGAATGACGCCGATTTTAAAAAATTGGTGGCTATTATCCGGTTGGCCATACCTTATACCGGGATGATCCTGACTGCCCGTGAAAGCGCCCAAGTCCGGAAAGAAGTGATTCCGCTGGGGATCTCCCAGATTGACGCGGGGAGCCGGATCGGGGTCGGCGGCTACCAGGAGGCCACTAATGCCATGCCCGATAAGGAACAGTTTCAGTTGGGGGATACCCGTTCCCTGGATGATGTGATCCGGGAAACTTGCCTGGCAGGGAATATCCCTTCGCTATGCACCGCTTGTTACCGGAAAGGCCGGACCGGAGAGCATTTTATGGGGTTGGCCAAGTCCAGCTTTGTCCGGAATTTCTGTATGCCCAACGCCATCTGTACTTTGAAGGAGTATTTGCTGGATTATGCCGGCCCGGAGACGCGGCAGGCGGGGGAGGCGGTGATCGCCAAGGCTCTAGCGGAGATCGGTGATCCGAAGACACGGGAGTTTTTGAATCAGGCTTTGCAGAAACTGGAGAACGGGGAGCGGGATCAATTTGTTTGATTTTGTCAACTAAGTAATCGCCCACCCCGGCCCGCCGGGGCAACCGAAAGGATGAAAATAATTCTTTAAATCGTGCTCGTGCTCAGCGAAGCGGTGCTCGTAATCGTAATCCTTTTTGTTGTCACAACCTTTACTCAATCGTTTTCCGATTACGATTACGAGCACGAGCACGGTAATAAGTATTTTCTAAGTAGCAATAGATGTCTGAATTAACTGCTTCTCTGGACAATAGGAAATTTGATGCTGGAGGTTTTCATGGGCAATTTAAATGAAACCCCTAATAGTTCCCGGCTGCAGATCGCCATCTTCGGGCGGCGGAATGCCGGTAAATCCAGTTTAATTAATGCCTTGACAGGACAAAAGGTGGCTTTGGTTGCGGAGGAACCCGGGACTACTACTGATCCGGTTGTAAAAGCGATGGAGCTGTTGCCCTTGGGGCCAGTGGCGTTGATTGACACCGCCGGGATCGATGATACCGGGGCCTTGGGTGAGTTGCGGGTGGAACGGACTTATCAGGTCTTGAACCGGTGCGATTTAGCCATGTTAGTCCTGGACAGCCGGGCCGGTATAACCCATTTTGAGGTGGAATTGCTCCGTAAGATCCGGTCGCAGCGGATTCCTGTAGTCGGAGTCGTCAATCAGGTTGATCGGGAGGGATATGATAGCGCCCAGCGCCTGAAATGGCAGGAACAACTCCAACTGGAACTGGTGGAGGTCTCGGCCCAAACCGGGGCAGGCATCTCGGAGTTGAAAATGGCCCTCATCATGGAGGCGCTCCGTGCTGAACAGGGTTCTTCCTTAGCCGGGGATTTGTTCGAACCGGGTGATTGGGTGGTCCTGGTGATCCCGATCGATAGTGCCGCGCCCAAAGGCCGGTTGATCCTGCCCCAACAACAAGTGTTCCGGGAGATCTTGGACCGGGGCGGGATCGCGATCGCCACTAAAGAGGACCGGCTTCAGGAAACCTTGGCTCATTTGGGGAGGAAACCGGCGCTGGTGATCACCGATTCCCAGGCTTTTAAAAAGGTGGCGGCGGAGACGCCGCTGGAGATTCCCTTGACTTCCTTTTCGATACTTTTCGCCCGTTTTAAAGGGGACTTTATTGAGCTGGTCAAGGGGGCTAAAGCTCTTAAGGACCTTCGACCCGGGGACCGGGTGTTGGTGGCTGAGGGTTGCACTCACCACCGGCAGTGCGATGATATCGGCACGGTAAAGATTCCGAAGTGGCTCCGGCAGTTGGCCGGGGGCGAGCTCGAATTTGAATGGGCCAGCGGGATGAGTATGCCGCAGGATTTACCCGGTTACCGGCTGATCATCCACTGCGGCGGGTGTATGCTGAATCGCCGGGAGATGGGCTACCGGGTGGCGTTGGCCAAAGAGCAAGGGGTGCCGATCGTGAATTACGGGGTCTTCATCGCTTATGCGCAAGGGGCCTTTCCCCGGGCGCTCCGGCCGTTTCCGGAGTTGAAAGGTTTGTTGGAGGAATTTGGGTGAGTTAATGGGGGGATTTTAAATGAATATCGAGAAACGTTTGGGGGTTATCGCCATTATTATGGAACAGCCCCAGGAAGTACAAGAGAGAGTGAACAGCCTTATTAGCGAGTTTAATCGGATTGTAGTAGGCCGGATGGGGATCCCCCACCGGGAGAGACGCATCGGGGTCATATCCTTAATCGTCGACGGGGCTGAGGATGAAATCAATACTCTCACCGGCAGGTTGGGGAATATCGTTGGAGTCAGCGCCCGGGCCACTATGGCCAAAAAGGGATAAGGGAGTATGTTAAGTGTTAATGGTTAATAGCGCCGGTCATTCCAAATATTTTTTTAACGAGGAGGCTTTGCAAGACCGGGAACGACTCCTGGAGCTGATTGGTGATCCGGGAGGCGCCGAGGCCCGGTGGGTTTTAGCTGCCTCCGACCAGCTGCGGGCGGAGACGGTAGGTGACGCGGTCCATCTCCGGGGCTTAATCGAGTTCTCCAATTATTGCCGGAATGATTGCCTTTATTGTGGTTTGCGGCGGGAGAACCGGAAGGTCTCCCGTTATCGGATGGATCCAAGGGAGATCGTTGCCGCCGCCGAAGAAGGGGCTAAGCTTGGGTTTAAGACTTTAGTCCTTCAGTCGGGAGAAGATCCGGCCTATAGCGGGGAAATGATTGCCGAAATTATCCGGGAGATCAAGGGGCTTGGCCTGGTGGTTACCTTAAGTATCGGCGAACGGGAGTCTTGGGAATACGAGTTATGGCGTTCCGCCGGGGCCGAGCGGTACCTGATGCGGCATGAAACCGCCGATCCGTTGTTGTACGAACGGCTCCATCCCGGCCGGTCCTTTGTGGAAAGGGTATCCCGGCTTAAGATTTTAAAAGAATTGGATTATCAAGTAGGGACCGGATTTATGGTCGGATTGCCGGGACAGAAGCGTGAAACTTTATATGCCGACCTAGAATTGGCCTTGGAGCTTGAGGCGGAGATGGTGGGGATCGGCCCGTTTATTCCCCATCCCGATACTCCGCTTGGAAAAGAACCGGGAGGGACTTTGGAGCAGACTTGCCTGATGGTGGCTTTGACCAGATTGGCTTTGCCTTATGCCCTAATCCCGGCTACCACCGCTCTGGGCAGCATCAGTCCCTTGGGGCGAGAGGCGGCGCTCCGGGCCGGGGCCAATGTGGTGATGCCCAATCTGACGCCGCAAAAGTACCGGCCGGACTATCAGATTTACCCCAATAAGATCTGCCAGGGGGAGGAAGCCGCCGCATGCCGGGGTTGTATTACCCGGAGGATTGAAGGGATGGGCCGGATTGTGGCGGATGATCCGGGGCATAATCAGATCTGGTTAAAACGGCGGGGACGGGATTGTATGAAGTCGTAAAAGACCGCAGCTGATTGCGGACTTTTATTTTTTAGTCGTATTCGGAAAGCTAGGCCTTTGGAGTGGAAATTGGACCTCCGGTTCCTGGAACCCCTAATCCCGATTGAACGGTTTTTATTTATTTTTATCCATAAACGAAGGATTTCCAGACGTTGAGTTTTCTCCCGGCTGCATAGCCGAAGGCGCTAATGCTAGGAAACACTTATTATATTGTTTGAGGTAGCATATCAATGGCTCTATGATATACATCTCAACAAGACTCTATCCAATCTTGGATCGGAGCAAGCACAATAGGTTAATTTTGTGGTGGTTTTAAAAGGACGTTAAAAGTTTCAAAATTATTAAACTGCAGTATAAAGAGGAGAACTAAGAATAACGACGAATATCAATTTAAGGTTAATTTTATGTTATTATAAGGTTAATGATTAAATTTAACTGTGTTTATGACTTGGACGGGTATACTACCGCGCCTTTTCTTTTAAAGAAATTGTTTCAGGGTAAAAACCCTAATCATAATCTTAGAAAGGAGGGTGGATTTAAAGGAATTATTGTATTTGAATTGGGAGGTTTCATTTAAAAAAATTAAGGAGGTATTTGTAGTGAAGAAACATTTTATTTCCCTGATTGCTTTAGTCATGATTGTTAGCATTATAGCTGCTCCATTAGCCTCCGCCAACTTGGTATTGAAATACGGTCACGCGAATGCGACTACTTACCCATACCATCTTGCCGGTGAAGCTTTCGCCCAAAAAATTGCTACCCAATCAAAAGATTTGAGCGTGAAATTATATCCGCAGGGACAATTAGGCGGTGAAAGAGATATTACCGAAGGATTACAACTTGGAACGGTTGACCTTCAAGGTTCATCCATTGGGATGACCGCTAACTTCATTCCGGTATTGAATATTTTGAATCTCCCGTTTCTGTTTAAAAGCCCCGAACATTTTATGAATGTCATGGAAGGTAAACCCGGTAAATGGATCCTCGAAGAGGCAAATAAACAAGGGGAAAAGGTTGGCCTTAAAGTTTTGGCAATCGGTGGCCCCATGTTCCGCATGCCGATGAATGATGTCCGTCCGCTTGAGACTACCGCTGATTTTAAGGGACTAAGGATCCGTACCATGGAAGTTCCTATTCATATGGCCGGATATAAAGCTTTGGGATCCAGTCCCGTCCCGCTTCCCTTTGGTGAACTTTACACTGCGCTCCAAACCGGAGTGGTGGACGGTAACGAAAATGGACCTGCTACTTTAGCGGCGCAAAAGTTCTATGAAGTTCAAAAATACCTGAGTACACTACCGATCTTCACCAACGGCGGTATTTTCTTGATGAGCGTAAATACCTGGAAGAAACTGAGCAGCACTCAGCAAAAAGCGGTTATGAATTCTGTTCAAGCCTGGTATGATTCAATGAATGAAGAAGGATTAAAACAAGACAATGAAGCCGTCCAGCTAATGGAGAGCAAAGGTGTGAAAGTCACCCGCATCAAAGATGTTAAGCCGTTCTTTGACGCGTGCAAACCGGTGTATGATGATTTCTTTGCCAAGAATCCGCAGTCATGGGCTAAAGTTGTGAGCGATATCCAAAAAATGGACTAAAAAAAGCTTAGGCTTGATGATCTGACGGCTAGGCCGTCAGATCATCAAGCAAACACCGGAGGTGAATGTTTTGGCAATCCCTTGGATCACGAAAATTAGCAACGTTATGCAGAAAATCGGGAACTGGTTTGTCATTTTCTGTTTGGCGCTAATGACGATTATCGTTAATTTGCAGGTGTTTTATAGATTTATTCTTAAAAACCCCTTATCCTGGACCATTGAGTTATCAACCTACCTGTTGGTGTATGCGGTTCTGATTGGAGCCGGAACCGCTTTGATTCGTTTGGAATTTATCAAAGTCGAATTTTTTCAAAACCTTATGCCGCATAAAATACAATGGTTTTTTGAACTTTTCTCCAATTTTTTGATCCTTTGGTTCTTATATATTTCCGTAACCGGAAGCGAAACATTGATTCAACAAGCCGCTCTCACCCAAGTAGTCAGCCCCGCGTTGAATGTTGAAATGGAATATATTTACCGTGGTTTTCAAATTGGCTTCCTTTACCTTGGTTTCTTTAATATAATCCGGATTATTGAACTGATAGCCGCCGGACCACAAATTAAAAAGGGGGCGAACCAGTGATTACGTTGCTGTTCATCTTTCTTTTACTTGTCGGAGTTCCGATCGCCTTTGTCTTAGGCTTGTCAAGTTTGGTTTATCTAATTGATCTTGAACTACCGTTAGTTCTCGTCCCGCAACGTCTTTTTAACGGTTTAAATTCATTTCTCCTGCTGGCAGTCCCCCTGTTTATTCTGGCCGGAGAAATTATGAATGCATCCGGGATTACGACTCGATTGCTTAGTTTGGCCGCGATCTTTATCCGGCACGTACGCGGTGGATTAACCTATATTACCGTAGTCGGGAGTATGTTGATGTCGGGAATTACCGGGGTCGGTTCAGCGGATGCGGCTGCGATTGGCTCGGTGATGATACCAGCCATGCAAAAGCAGGGATATAAAGATGAATACGCCGCTGCGATCCTAGCGTCTTCAACAATTAACGGACCGATTATCCCTCCTAGTATTGCTATGGTCGTTTACGGCGCAATGACTGATGTTTCCATCGCCAGCCTATTCCTGGCGGGGTTTATTCCAGGAATCGTTATTGCCTTGGCAATCGTGATTGTAGCCGGGTTTTACGCGAAAAAATACGATTTACCTAAGTCCGATATGAAGCCACCCCAAAACTCACGTGAAATGTTGGAGGCTTGTTTAGCAATTTTGATGCCGGTGATTATTTTAGGGGGAATTCTCGGGGGAATATTTACCCCAACAGAGGCGGCCGGGGTAGCGGTAACTTATGCCATTATTGTAGGCGTGGTTGTTTTAAAGCAATTGAAATTTTCCGACTTACCGCGGATCTTTGCGGATGCAGGCCGGGTAACCGGCTCGGTGTTAATGATTATCGGGACGGCTACCTTATTCGGCTGGGTACTAGCTCGTGAAAACGTACCCGAGCAAATGGCCGAATATATACTTTCATTATCCAACAATAAGTATATGATCTTGTTTTTAATCAACGTTCTGTTGCTGTTTGTCGGAACCTTCATGGAGACGTTAGCTGCCATTGTATTATTAATACCGGTACTATTCCCGCTTGTTACGGCTTTAGGAGTGGATCCGGTGCACTTTGGCGTAATTGTTGCGGTTAACCTTTCGATCGGTTTGGTCACCCCGCCGTTAGGCGTTTGCTCTTTTATCGCTTGTTCAATCGCGAAAATTAAACTGGAGCAAATAAGTAAAGCCTTAATCCCTTTTATTGTGTCAACAACTATAGCCTTGATGATTATTACTTATGTTCCCGAAATTGTGCTTTGGCTACCGAGATTATTTAATAGATGAAGGTTAGAGTACTATTATCATCTTCGACTGCGAAAGGATATTCCGGTTACAGCGGTGAAAGAATTTTCTTCCTGAGATACGATGGGAATATTTAACTTTCCCCTTTTGGGCAGGGGACGGGCAGCGGAGGTCATGGAGGTCCGAAAGTGGACCTCCATCTTGTAGCCGGAGGGTCACCTTCAGTTGAGGAATATATTATCACCAGTTAAACTCCGAGTATTGATAAAGGAACTAGTTGTAAGGAACAAAATTCGAATAGCCAACTAAAATTTAATTTTGGACATCCAATTCGATAAAGAAATCAAAAACATGAAATATCCGATTTAATATTGAATTGGCCGAAAAGAACTGGAGGATTTTACAATGAATAAGATACGATTCGGGATCATCGGATGTGGCCGGATTGCTCATGCTCATCTCCAAGCCATTCAGTATCTTGATGAACAAGCCGAAATCAAGGCCTTATCAGATGTTTCCTTGGAAAGAATGCAGGAATTTGGGGAGAAAATTGGTGTCGACAATTATTTCACTGATTATCACGTCCTATTGAACCAATCCAACATCGACGCGGTCGTCATTTGTCTCCCGCACCATCTTCATCACGAAGCGACCGTGGCGGCGGCGCGAGCCGGAAAACACATCTTACTTGAAAAACCAATGGCTCTTACGGCTCAAGAAGCCCTTGAGATGGTTCAATTCGCTCAAAAACACAAAGTCAACTTGATGGTTGGCCAAAGTAGGCGTTTTAGCGACGCTGTTTTTACCATTAAAGAGCGCTTGAAGGAAATTGGACCGGTAATTCGGATCGTCACCAACTTTTTAGTCCATTTTCCCGAACCTCCTACCGGTTGGTGGAAATCAGAAGCTGAATCGGGGGACTTGATTACCTTTCTGCAAGCCAGCCATTCAGTTGATTTTACCTTGTGGATTTTGGGGAAAATGCCGGAACGGGTTTACGCGCGGACATTCAATCGCAATCCGAAAGGCATTTCAATGAAGGACGAAGAAGACATTATCCTGGAATTCCCCGATAAAATCAGCGCTTCTTTTCATCTTTCCCTAAATACCCAACCTCCGGTTCATGAAACATTAGTCATTGGTGAAGCCGGAAGTTTCCGCCTGGTTGAATACGGATTAAATAAACCTTTTACCTTTGGGAACCGTCTATACCTTAATAACCAGTTGTTGATGGATGGAGAACAACAACCGTCCAATTATACTTTACAGATGAAGGAATTTGTTGCGGCGATTCAAGAAAATCGTTTGCCGTTAGCTTCCGGGGCAGAAATTTATAACTTGGTTAAAGTCCTTGAAAGCATTGCCCAATCCGCAAAATCGAAGCAGATTACCCAATTATCTTAATTTGAGAACGATGCCGAGGCCTAAAAACCCAAAATAAGTTGCGAAATATAAATACAGTATAAAATAGAAAAATAGGTATTTTGATCAGCTTTCCGATTATGTCCCTAATAATTTATCTTTTTGGAGGTTGAGCAGCATGAAAGTCTTATTTAGTCTTGAAGGAAAGAAAGCAATCGTTACCGGCGCAGCCGGAGGACTAGGGAGAGGAATGGCTGAAGGGCTTCTCGAAGCCGGCGCAGAAGTGGTATTAATCGATGTTTCGGAAAGGGTTTACCAAACGGTTGCAGAGTTAGCCAAAACCGGAGGGAAAGCACATGCGGTTCAAGGCGATCTAAGCAATCGGGCGCAATTGACGCTTGCTTTTGAAAAAGCCATAAAGCATCTGGACGGAACCTTGGATATCCTGATTAATAGCGCAGGTATTCAACGGAGAAATAAATGCGAGGAGTTTTCCTTAAAAGATTGGGATGACGTTCTTGAAGTCAATTTAACGTCAGTGTTTATTCTTTCGCAATTGGCAGGCAGAATTATGTTGAAACAAGGGAAGGGAAAAATCATTAATATTGCATCGATGCTGAGCTTTTTCGGAGGTTATACCGTCCCCGCATATTCAGTTTCCAAAGGAGGGGTCGCACAACTTACGAAAGCATTATCCAATGAATGGGCCGGTAAAGGCATTAATGTAAATGCTATAGCGCCGGGATATATGGATACCTCCATGAATACAGCCTTGAAAGACAATCCGGAACGTAATGAACAAATCTTAAAAAGAATTCCGGCAGGAAGATGGGGTCAACCCTCCGACCTGAAAGGGATCGCTATTTTTCTGGCTTCGGACGCCTCCGATTATATCAATGGAGCAATTATCCCAGTAGATGGCGGATATTTGTCAATGTAATTTCAACATCCTTTTTAAATTTTCCCGGTCACTAATTCCATCAACCCTAGGTACATGAATAAACTACCGTTTAATAATGAGGATCAAAAATCGAGTGCGCCGTTTGCGCACTCCCTTTTTTATTGTGTAACCGAAAATAACCGGCTTTGCCGGTGGTTCCCAAAAGCCTAAGCCTATGAGTAGAAAAAGGAATCCTCCCTTACTAAAATAAATATGGTTCGCCGACCGTATAAAATGCAAATGTTTTAAAGCTCAACTGCAAGGGTTATTCTTCTTGTGCTGGAAGAGCAAGAGTTAGGTCGCTTTAGGCATTCAACAATTGTCTAAATAAAAAAGGAACTTGCAATGACCTTATCTCCGGCTACCGCACCACGTTACGTGGATACCTGCAACCTTTCGGCTACAAACACCCATTACACGTACTACGATAACCTTTGACCGACTGTTATTGAAACTTGGGGATCTGCCTGCAATCTCTCGACTGCAAACAAACCCTTTCGCTCCAATAACAATCTAGGCTCGACTGTACGGCCAAGGTTTCCCTACCACGACAATCTCATCAACTGCCGTAGTAAGTTGGCCCAACCCGTACAATCTGGCTCAGACCGATATGGATCCTTCCCCAATCAACGGGTGACTTGCTATGTGAACCCATATCGATCAGTTGCTCGACTGATAACGACCCTTAGGTCTATAAGACGGAGCCGTTATCAATCTGCGCCTCGGCCATTACAAATCCCAAGTATAGAGTAACCGGTGGGGAAGTTTTTATCCTTGGAAACATTACCCATTTCGGCCTGCCAAAATCTTTTTAAATTGTTAACCTCATAACATTGACTTTTATGTGGTGAATCGATATTATTCATAGATAAGGATTTTCAAGGACCCTTTTCAATTAGTCTTCCATCAGAGCATACTATAATTAGTCTATCAAAGTCAGGAGCGAATCATGGACCATACCAAACAACTAGGTGAAGAAAGAATTGCTAAATTACTACTCAAATTTTCCATTCCGGCCATTACCGGGATGGTGGTTAACGCTTTATATAATGTCGTCGACCGGATCTTCATCGGCCAGGGAGTGGGCAGGATGGGGATCGCCGGGCTGACCGTCGCTTTCCCCCTAATGACTGTGATGATGGCTTTAGCGATGTTAATCGGTTTGGGCGCAACCGCTTTGATCTCCATTCGCCTTGGGGAGCGGCGCAAGGAAGAGGCGGAGTTAATCCTCGGCAATGCGATGGTCTGTTTGATCGGGATTGCCTTGGTCGTCACCACTTTTGGTCTGATCTTTCTCGATCCTTTGTTGCGATTGTTCGGGGCCAGCTTAGAAGTGCTGCCTTTCGCCCGCGATTATACGCGGAT
>JBLNDC010000254.1:0-7180 GCA_050261255.1 Bacteroidota bacterium | reverse complement strand
GAAGAAAAGACATTGTTATCTCCCCCAGAGATGCGAGACGCGGAGTAAAAACAATTAAAGAATGCGGTTGTGTGTCATAAATTGGCTCATGGGTTGAAGGTTTGGATACTTGATGAACTTTTGTGATTGAAAACTGTGTATCCGGATCTGTGTTATCTGTCTCTGTCCGTCTGAGATCTTAAACCCTCCGCCTTTAGCGCCTCAGCGGAAGGATCGATTTTTTGGGGTTTGAGAATCTCCAAGACACTCCCGAGTATCCCTACATGGTGCTCATAGCGTGTAAGGAATTGATTTTGACTAAGTTTTCCCAGTTGAGAGCCGATAACTAGAATGGCATGCATTGTCAAGTTAAACCGGCTAAGTTCTTATATCCCAGTGAATCCAGGATTCCTTCCATAATATCCGCGGCTTTCTCTATGGAGTCGTATAAATACTGCCTTGATTCTGCCGCCTCAAAATCTCCGGTATAGATGTTCCGTATCCTGTTTAGCATTTTGTCCGTTGCGTACTGGCCCGCTTCCCGGACTATACGGGTCCACATGTTGACCCTGACTATTCCATCATCAGCCAATCCTCTCATTTGTGCTTCATTGAGGCATGAAGTACCGTGAAGCACCAACATTCCCCGACCCAAATTTGTAGTTAAATTCCGGGCCCGGGCTTTTAAATATACCGATTCACCAACCGTTCTAGACTGTTGTTCCGTTCCGAGATCCGCCACCAAATAATCGACTTTGGTAGACTCAACATATTCCAAAGCCTTTTCGACATAATTATCATCGCCTGCACTCCCTGAATTTCCATTAACACTTAAATGGTCCATAATTCCTTCCACCAGAACTTCCCGCCCATACTGTTTCACATATTCCTTAGTAAGTTTAATGTTTTCTTCAAAAGAATATGTTTGGGCATCAAACATCACACTAGCTAAATAGGGCAGTCCCTCAGTCAACGCCCATTTATCTTTGACCGGGTCGGCATGATCAAGGTGCGGTAATACGATTACATTTGAATATGGTGAATCATCCCCATCACATAATACTTTCAGATATTCCATGATCGCAATAAACCCTAGTTCCGGCCGTCCGCAACGGGTAACCCGGCAGGCCTGGCTCATATGGGGATAATTAAAGGTCATCGCTACCGCAACCGGAATTCTTTGGATCCGGTGTTTTTTCGCAAAATTACTGGCCGCCATTAGGATGGCCTCGGTATTCCAATGACTGGCTGTACAGAATACACCCAGACTAACACACTTATCGCGGGTATGATTTATAACCTCCAACGCTTGCTCTTTTATTGTGATTACCGGCATAGTTTGGTCCTCCTCCAATCAAAAGTTTTTTGCCTATGTTACGACAAAATTTCTTTAACCGCCTGATACATTCGTTTGTATTTCTGATAATACCCGGCATAAATCTGATGGTAACCGTCAGTGGGGTAAAATTCTTTTTTCGGCTTAACCAGCCATTGTAAAGCTTCGTCCATGGACTTATATACTCCGGTGGCGGTGCCGGCGATTATCGCAGTTCCAGTGGTACCGGCTTCATTAATATTCAAGGCCACAATTTTTTTTCCAATAACATCCGCTTTTAACTGTAGCCAGAAGTTGGATTTGGCTCCGCCGCCCACCGCCCGCAATTCTTGGATGTATACTCCGGCAGCTTCCAAACATTCAATGTTTAATAACATTTCATAGGTGACACCTTCAAGAAAAGCCCTGTATAACATCGGGGGTGTAACATCCAAACTAAGTCCGACAATTGCTCCTTTGGCCCAGGTATCCATGTATGGGGTTCCGGTTCCGGTAAAATGCGGAAGAACTAAGAGTCCTGTAGGTTCCCGGCTTGCTTTAGCATCTAAAAGCGCATAAACACTTACCCTCCTCCGCGCCGCCTCGGTCTTTTCCTGATGCGCGAAATGGTCACGGTACCATTTTAACAATGAACCGCCGGTAAGACTAAAGGCATATGTGATAAACATCCCGTTTTTGGTATGGGGGGCGCAGGCGAAATTATTATCAAGCATCTTCTGATTGACCACTGGCTGATTAAACGCGGCGGTAATACATTCCACGGTCCCGATGCTATCAATGGCGATACCTTCTTTGATTGCGCCCGCTCCCAAGGCGGCACAAGCATGATCATGGCCTCCGACGACCAAAACCAAGTCCGCTGGAAGTCCAAGCTCAGTAGCTACTGACTTGGATATGGTCCCCACCACGGTTCCGGAAGGAACCGTCGGTGAAAAAAGGGCACAGTCAACTTCGGCGACGTTTAAGATCTCCGCATCCCAAATTTTACTGGTGATGTTAAACGCCATAGTCCGGGATGCAAGAGAATAATCAATTGCAGCCACTCCACCCAATTTATAGAGAATATAATCTCCGTAAAGCAAAAACTTGGCGACGTTCCGGTAAACCTCCGGCTGATTTTCTTTCATCCACATCAATTTATTGATGGTAAACATCGAATGCACCGGTAACCCGGTAAGTTCCATAATTTTGTTTGGTCCGAGCCGCTCTTTGAGGTAATCGGCATTTTTACTACCGCGAATATCAGTATAAAGCAAGCTATTATAAAGGATTTTTCCCTGCTTATCCAGTGGAACCGCGGCCTCTCCCAATGAAGAAATGCTTAAGGCAGTTATTTTTTCGCCTTTGTAGCTATTGGATGCCTTCCAAATTACATTTTTAACTGCTTCCCATACTTCATTGGGGTTCAACTCGTAAAACCCCGGACCGGGACTGTGAATCGAGTATTCCTTGTAAGAATACGAACATATTCTCCCTGTAATATCAAGAACCGTACATTTACAACCAGTAGTCCCAATATCTAAACCCATTAACGCCACAACACCCACCTCCGGGTCAGCCTAAAATTAAATAGCCTGCTCGTTCCTATAATATCCATAAGGTCACGAGCAGGCGTTTTAACTGGAAAATCATTTCTTTAAATTCCAAAGCTCCTGATCAACACCGGATACCAATAGCACATTACAGAAAGGAGTACATTCTCCGGTACGCACGATCCCTTTGCAACTATGGGTCATTTGCTTAAACTCAGAATGGGGAACGTATTGGATTGCAATACCCGGTAATAATTTCTGTAATTCATCGATGACGTGCGGGCTGTTTATTTTGGTTTCATTCGCGACAATTACTTTTTCAACGACAAATTCTTTTATAATCTCTCTTAATACCGGGAAAAACCGAGGCATATTCGGGACCAACGTTAAGTCTACCCTACGGCGATTTTCCGGAATGGGCAATCCTGCGTCACAAATGCATAACATATCCAGATGGCCGATGCTAGCAATTACATCGTTTAAATCCTTGTTGAGCAAACCTGAACGTTTCATCTCCGATCGCCTTCTTTCCGGTAATCTGCTTTAATGTTCCAAATTTTACAGAGTTCCAACAATTCCTGAGTCCAGTCGCCATAAATAATCAAATAATGCTGTCCAATAGCCTTTTCTAAAAACTCATCCATATCGGTGTCCAGTTTGATTAAAGCTTGCGGCCATCTTTCCGGGAACAGCCCTTTCGGCTCGGTGGTCCCGTCCAGAACTGTACCAGTTGTAAAATGAATCCGGGCGGTGCCTTTTCCACCACCTAATTTTGCTACCGTTACTTGGCCGGGTTTCAAAGTGAATGAAGTCGAAGCTCCTTTTGAAGTACCTGGGTAGCCCATCATCAGCGGAACAGGCCATAGGACTGTTTCTTCCTTGCATTTGGCCATTGTTAACGGACCCGAACCGCAGTTAATAAACCTGACCGCGGGGATACTTCTATCAACCGAGTTCAAATCGGCAAAAAATACCGGCTGACCGGATAATAAATTCATAATATACATGGTGATTGCCGAAGGCATATCCGCTTCACAAGAACACATAATACCATGGTCATTTAAGAGGGCATGCGAGAGACAGGCGGCCCATCCTAGCCCACAGGCACTGGACGATAACTCGGGTTGACATTTGTTGCCGAGCGCGTCCAATCCTTCGTTTTCGACTAATTTCCGCAGTGCAAGATATATCCGGATTTGAACCCGGAGATCATCATCACTCAACGATTCTTTGGTCTCCGGGATATCACGTACGATATTCCCAACGGAGTTCTTTACTTCCGTGAGCACTATTTCAACTTCGGTCTCAGCCACCTCGTCCATCAGTTTGACTACCTGATAGGTATCATAGTGGGGCAGATCAACCCCAATCGTCTTCTTCCAAAAAAATTCATCAATGGTCGCGTTGTACATACCCATCGATTTGCCGCCGATTTCACCGATTTTGGCATGGCGGAAACGGTTAGCCACCGCGGCAGCCCGAGCCCGGTGCATAATTCGGTCAATGATGACTTCGTCAGTAGGCAAGCCGGCTACAAATCCAAAGTTCATTCCCATCTCTTCCAGGGTATATTTGACTACAGTCGCCCCACCGAGAGCAAAATTGGCGATAGTCGTTAGCGACCATACCGTAAACGGGATACTAAGCTCACGAGCTGCCGAAACTACTTGAGGAGCTAACACCCAGGTACCAACCATAAAGAGTACCAAATCAACTTTTTCCTGTACCAGTTTGTCGGTAGCCTCAACCGCACCGGCTTCATCAATTACAGTGGGGCCTAATATCACACTAGCACCTGCTTTAGTTAAAACATCCTTTGCCTCAGCGATAATCCCCGGAATATTAGCCGAATACTCTCTGGGCTTAATAACTGGGAGGAGACCAATTTTCGGCTCAATTGTAACATAACTGTTCATAAGGACCTCTCCTTTTACTAACAAGGAGGGGAGTGTTACTCCCCCCGCACCTGGTTTTATTTTGCGTTTTCCTTGGTAATTAATTTAACTGGGACATAGGTGACTTCCGGTAGTTTCTGTTTCTTTAAAATTTTCATAGCGGCATCTACGCCCATCCGACCCATTTCATATGGTTGTTGTGCAACCGTACCGGCCATTTCACCATTAAGAATTGATTTGATAGCATCTCCGGTTCCGTCAAAACCGATTACCTTCACTTGGTCTTGTTTGCGGGCGGCTTTCACGGCTTCCATTGCGCCTAACGCCATTTCGTCGTTCTCACAGAAGACAGCATCCAAATCTGGATGGGCTTGGAGAATGTTCTGCATTACGGTCATACCTAAGCTCCGTTGGGAATCAGCCGGTTGTTTCGCCACAATCGTAATCCCTTTGTCGTTCATAACCTTGGTAAATCCTTCACCACGCAACGCCGGAATCTTATAGCCCAACTGACATTGTATATGAGCTACTTTGCCCTTGCCACCAATCAATTTGGAGATGTAATCACCAGCGATCTCTCCACCTTGAAGGTTATCGGACACGATAAATGTTTCAATTTTTCCACTACTGACACCAACATCCACTACCACAACCGGAATCTTCTTCTTATTGGCAGCTTTCACACCGGTTGATGCTGAATCCGGATCCCAGGGCGAGAGCAACAATACATCGACTTTTTTCTGGAGTAAATCTTCAATCTGTGATAACTGTTTATTAGGGTCGGTACGGGCATCTAAAACCACTACATCCACGCCTACTTCTTTGGCTCGTGATTTAATACCATCGGCCACAGTTACCCAATATTGGTTTCCCAAATCTTGTACAGAATAACCTAAAACTATTTTCTTCGCACAGATACCTGGAACAGTAACTAGGGAAACGACTAATACCAGAACAAAAAGTATTCCGAAAATCTTTTTCATAACCACATAACCCTCCAGTTTTTTGATTTTTTATCCTAATTTAGGTTCCCAACCTTTGTAATGGTTTCTCTCACCTCTTTTCAGTGTTGGAATTGTCACTCATCCTTTCCTTTGGTACGCTGGTCAACCATGACTGCCACAATAATGACAGCTCCCAACACTACATTTTGCCAAAACGGATCAACATTAATGAGGTTGAGCCCGTTTCTAATCACTCCCATGATCAAAGCGCCGATGAAAGTTCCGCTGATACTTCCGGTACCTCCGGACAAGCTGGTTCCACCGATTACCACGGCGGCAATAGCGTCCAACTCATAACCTTGTCCGGCCAAGGGATGCCCGGAATTAATCCGGCCAATAAAAAGAATGCCCGCTAATCCACATAAAACACCGCTAATTAAATAGGCTAGGACCTTGATTTGTCTGGTATTGACACCGGAAAGCCTAGTAGCCCGTTCATTACTTCCCACGGAGTATAGATATCTTCCAAACGGGGTCTGGCCTAAAATGTATCCTCCGATTAGAGCTACAATAATTGCTTCTATAACTGGAATTGGAATTACTCCCAGATATCCCGCGCCGAAAAACCGAAACTCGTCGGAAAAATTACTAATCGGCGACCCTTGGGTGATGACAAAAGCCAAACCTCTAGCAATGGCCATGATACCGAGGGTGGCACAAAACGGTGGGACTCTTCCGAAGCTGACCAGCAGACCGTTGGTTAAGCCAAGCAATGCTCCCACCCCCAAGGAAACCGAAATACCCAGAACCGTTGACTGGGTTTCACGTAATGTTAAAGCGGTTAGAACACCAGCTAAACCCATGATTGAACCGACGGATAAATCAATACCTCCTGTAAGAATGACAAAAGTCGAACCAATAGCCAAAACTGCCAATACTGCTACTTGGAGCACAATATTCATCAAGTTGTCTATCGTAAAAAACACTGGTGATAAAAGTGACACCACTGCGCAGAGAATAAACAAACCCAATAGCGGTCCCACTTGACGTGGGAGTTTTTGCATTTTTAATGATTCTTTAAGAGTACATAATTGCATCATTTTAATTCCCTCCTGTGGCAGCATGCATTATTTTTTCGGCGGTGGCTTCATGATGGCTAAATTCCGCTTGTATTCGTCCCTGATACATCACCAGTATCCGGTCGGCCATCGCCAAGACCTCAGGTAATTCGGAAGAAATCATCAGGATGGCAGTGCCGGATTTGGCCAATTCGCACATTAGCTTGTAGATTTCAGCCTTCGCTCCTACATCGATACCCCGGGTCGGTTCATCAAAGATAACTAATTTGGGGCGGCCCTGCATCCATTTGGCAAGAGCAACTTTTTGTTGGTTCCCGCCGCTTAGGTTAAACACGATTTGTTCCGGACCCGAAGTACGAATACTTAAAGCCTTAATACTTTCATCGACCGCAATCACTTCATTTTTCCGATTAAT
>JBLNDC010000253.1:0-3307 GCA_050261255.1 Bacteroidota bacterium | reverse complement strand
AGATGACCAGGGACAATCCCTCAAAGATCAGTGCCGGGACTTGAAAACAGATGGATTTGCCGGCCCCGGTAGGCATGATGGCAAAAGTGTCATTTCCCTGCAGGATACTGGTGATGATTTTGGCCTGCCCCTCCCGGAACTTGGGGTAACCGTAATATTTCTGAAGAACCCGTTCCGCCTCTTCCAACATTGCATTTGCCTCCAAGTTTGATCCAGTTACATTTTATCATAGATTTGCAATCGTGGAGCGAGGCTTTGGCGACTCAACCTCACATCCCGCGATCCGGCGGCATTGGCATGTTGCGCCCGCTTAAAAACATAAAAGCGGGTTTTTGCTTTTGAGTTATCGGTTTCTTGGTATTAAAGACTTCTTAAAAACCAAAACGCCGGCAATATGTCGGCGCGCGGTTTTTCTCATATCCCCCTCACCATATTTGAAGACCGTCCCGCTTCACTTCCTGATACAGAGTCTGGCCGGCCCATACTTCCCAAGTCGCTTTATCAAACACCAGCAACGTAAAACTAGTATTGTATTTTTGATTGATCCCGGCCACCATATCCATTATGGCTTGCCTTTCCTGGAAAGAAACCGGATTTTCGGTCAATGCCAGCAGTTCGGGAACTGTTCCTTCGGCGGCCTCGCTTTTTACCCCCGGGCCAAAGGCTACCAGCTCCACTACTCCATATTCGGTAATTAAGATTTTCTGAATCTCCGTTAAAGCGGACTTTTTTTCAGTAGTAATAAGCAATTTCTCAATACTCATACCTGCCTGCCTCCTATATGTAAAGAATTTTTCTTATCCGGCAAGGAATTATGAACATACTGGCTGCTAAAGTTAATTTTCATTTCGCCCCGAAAAGAAAAAAACCTCCTAAGGAGGCTATATGTTCCATTAATTCCCTAAAATAACAGGGAATGAAATACATTAAATTCGTTACTTGGCATTCCCGGCCGCCGCTTCATCCTCCGGCCCCGGCCCGTTAAATTGCTCTATCAGATGAGAAGCTTCCGTAGACGGCAACTCCTGGACCTGCTTCAGTTTCCGCTCAATAGTGCGGGATTTTTGAGCCGCATCCACAATGGTATTACTGGCTTCCTGGAGTTTCTTATGGGTCTTGTCCAATAGATCCCCGAAACGGCTGAATTCGGTTTTCACCGCTCCCAGCAAGGTCCATACCTCACTGGAACGCTTTTGAATGGCCAAAGTCCGGAAGCCCATTTGGAAGCTGTTTAAAAGCACTAGCAAAGTGGTGGGACCGGTAATCTCGACCTTAAAATCCCGGTGCAGGGTATCGAGCAGGCCGGGCCGCCGGACAACCTCCGCGAATAAACCTTCGGTTGGTAAGAACAGAATTCCGAAATCCGTGGTCCGGGGCGGATCAAGATACTTTTCCCGGATATCCTTTGCCTCCGCTTTAATCCTGGCCTCCAATTGCTTGCCCAGTTCTTCAACCAAAACGGGATTGGCCTGTTCCTGCGCTTCCAGCAGTTTTTGATAATCCTCCTGCGGAAATTTGGCGTCTATCGGCAGTAATACCCCTTCCGGGAGTTTTATGGCGTATTCGACCCGTTCGTTGCTGCCGCTCTTAGTAACCGCGTTGGTGACGTATTGATCGGGCGCGAATACCTGCTCCAGTAAACTTCCAAGCTGGATCTCACCCCAAGCCCCCCTGGTCTTGACGTTGGTCAGCACTTTTTTGAGATCCCCCACCCCGGCCGCCAGTGTCTGCATTTCCCCTAGACCTTTATGAACTAGTTCCAGCCTTTCACTAACTAACTTGAAGGACTCTCCCAACCTTTTCTCCAAGGTTTCATGGAGTTTTTCATCCACCGTCGCCCTCATCTGCTCCAGTTTCTTGGAGTTGTCCTCCTGAAGCAGCCGGAGCTTGTCCTCGATGGTTTGCCGCATTTTATCCAGTTTTTCCTCGTTAGTCTTGGTCAACTGGGTTAACTGCCCCGAAAAAACCTCCAGTTGATTCTTTTGTAAATTGGCGATCTCGGTCATCCGTGACAAAACTGAATCGCTGAGCATTTTAAAGGAGTTGCCCATCTCCTCCCGGGAGAGCTTGGCTTGATTCCCCGTCTCTTCCCTGCTTCTGGAGGTTTCCTCCCTTAACAAACGTTCCAGCCTTTCCTGATTTTTTTCAAAGGAGTCCAAATGGGCTTCAAGTTGCAATTCCCGGCCGTGAGCGGTCCGGTTCAATAACAACAACAATAACCCCAGATTAATTAGAACTAGTACAGCCAAACAAGCAAAATAAACGGTGACCATCGCCTGCGCCTCCCGAAGTCACTGTCGTTCTTCCTTTTTCATATAGTATATCATAACTGTTAAAGGAAGTGACATTATGCTATTTAATGATGATGATGATTAATATATTCAAGCCGATCCTTGTCCGGCCGGATCAGCGCCTTACACTATCAGGGCCGGCGACACTTTTTATGTCATCGCCCAGCGTCTAGGGACCACCGTGGCCGCAATTACCGCTCTAAACCCCGGCGCCAATCCCAACGCTCTCCAAATCGGGGAGCGGATTTGCGTGCCGTCGGCGGGGACTCCGGTAAGTTGCCACGGGGGGACACTATATACCATTAGGCCCGGAGACACTCTTTACGTTATCGCGGCAAGGTACGGGGTTTCCTTACAAGCCTTATTGACTGCGAACCCTGGGATTGATCCCCGCAGCTTATCTGTGGGGCGGATTATTTGCATTCCCGGTGTAGAGCCGCAGCCTCCGGCAGTCATCCCTACCCCGTTCTGCTCTTTATTGCAGCCGATTACCTCCGCTCTGCCTCCCACGGCGGATATACCCGTCGGCGCGGTGGTAGCCAGACAAGTGGCCATGAGCACCCGGGCCTATACCGTAGTTGCCGCCCCGCTCCCCGATCCGGCCGCCTTCGGCAATTTCGATTCCTATGTCGGAGTTTTGAGCCTGGTCACCCAGGACTTTACAGCTCCGCCGCGGCTGGTGAAGGTGCGTCTGTTGTCAACCACTTTTGGAAACCAGTTGCCTACCTGGGCCGGAACCATAATTACGGCCGAAGCTCCGGTGGTTGGCGACTTTGCCGAGATACGTCCGTTGAATAGTACTACCGGCGCTCAAGGACCGGCCTTGTTGCGTGGGAATTTCGTTTCCTGCAGGGGGTAAACGAAGAACATAAAACCTGGGGCCGTATTTTTTGACACAGCCCATTTTTTATCAATAATATGCTGGACAAGCAACAACACGGGGTATTGCCGCGCATGTTTTGCTTTTTTACCAATTTTATTCCCGGCGATACAGATTAAAATTCCCTGTAGGAGGC
>JBLNDC010000252.1:0-3065 GCA_050261255.1 Bacteroidota bacterium | reverse complement strand
CGGTCTTCCTGAAGCATTTTAAGGAAGAGGTCTTCAAAGAGGGAACGTTCGTTGAGAGGCAAGTTGATTGAGATGGTTTCATTGGCGAATAATTGCGTCAAAGTTTCTCGAACCGGACGGTTGGGAGCTAAAAAACCTTCTTGAAAATAAAGCAAGATGCCTTCGCAATCCGGAGATTGATCACTGATGGCCTTATGGAGCACATTGGGATTGATTATGATCAGATCTCCTTCGTTCATCTTAAAAATACGGTCATTAATGAAAAAACAACGCTCCCCGGAGAAAAGATAAAGAATTTCAAAAAAATCATGGACATGTGGGCCATGATAGTTTTTCATACGCTTCCGGGAAATATAAAAAGCATCTTGTTCCATGTCAAAATGAAATTTAGCGTTTTCCATCTCCGTCACCTGAACCCATTTTATCATAGTTTAAAGATAAATAAAATATAAGAAGAATCATTCTAATAAAGTGAAAAATGTACAGATTTTATACATTCAATTGTGTATAATAAAGTTAAGTAAAATTTGATAAGGGGGATAAAGATGGAAAGGGCCGAGATTTCAATTAATGAATTGAACCTTAATCCGATCAAGTTTTGGAATGACGCGTTACTATTGACTGCCGGTGAAATGGAGCCGGGGAAATTCAATTCAATGACTATTGCTTGGGGTAGTCTCGGTGTTTTATGGGAAGAGCCAATGATCCAGGTGGTAGTGAGGCCTTCCCGTTACACCTATGGTTTTATGGAAAAGTCCGATTCCTTCACTGTTTGCGCATTTGATTCCAGCTATAAACAAGCCTTAACAGTTATGGGAACTAAATCCGGGCGGGATACCGATAAAGTCAAGGAAGCGAAACTGACCCCGTGCCCCTCGAAAATGATTGCCGCTCCTGGATATGATGAGGCTGAACTCATCTTGGAATGCCAAAAGATTTATTTTGATGACCTCAACCCCGCCAATATTGGTGAAACCGCAGAATCTTTTTATCACGGGAAAAATTATCATCGGTTCTATTTTGGTAAAATTGTAGCCGTTTATGGCATGCCATTCTACCGGAAGAGAGATTGATAATTTTAAACGTATTAATTAGGGGTTTCCTTAGCAGTAAAACACTTTAATATCACCATTAAAAACATCAAAGGAAAATGAAATTGGCTGTTAATTATTCCGGTTTGCAGCCGAAAATGACAAAAAACGAAATTCGAAGAACAATTTTAATCTTTTCCGGGCCGATCATCGCCGAATTAATGTTAATGTCGATGATTGCCATGGTCAATCTCTCCATGGTCGGACATCTGGGGGCTTATGCCCTCAGTTCGGTAGGCCTTACCAATCAGCCGGTGATCATTAGCCTAGCGGTTTTTCAGTCGTTTAACGTGGGAGCGACGGCTTTGATATCCAGGTTTATCGGGGCTAAAGAAGATCAAAAAGCCAAAGCGGTCGTTATTCAGACCATGTTAATTTCGGTGATTTTAGGCTGTATCTTAGCATTGATCGGGTTTGTTTTCGCTAAACCGATTGTTCTGTTTTTAGGCGCGCAAAAAGATACTTTGAAAACCGCAACAATGTATATGAAATATATGGCGGTCGGGATGTTGTTTCAGTCGATTCCTACGGCGGTAACTTCTATTCTAAGAGGCGCTGGCGAATCCAAAATCCCCATGCGCTATAATATCATATCCAATATTATCAATGCGGTTGCCGGTTTTATCTTAATCTACGGTTTTTGGTTTATCCCAAGTTTCGGTTTGCAGGGCGCAGCAATTGCAACGACCTTAGCGAAGCTGGTCGCTTGTATAATTTCGATCTTGGCCTTATTTCGCACCAATCTACCGGTGGCAATCTCTTTTAAGGATCATTTCCGGCTGAATTTTAAGGTCATTAAACGGATCATGAATATCGGCATTTCAGCCGCTGGAGAGCAATTGGCGTTTAGGATCGGCTTTTTGTTATATTCGAAAATCGTAGCGGACTTGGGTACGGTTTCCTTTGCCGCCCATCAAGTATGTTTGAACATAACCCAGTTAGTTTCGAATGTAATTAACGGTTTAGCGGTGGCCGCCAGTTCTTTCACAGGGCGAAATTTAGGGGCCAACAAACCGGAACTTGCTGAAGAATATTGCCGCCAGATTAACCGGATCGGGTTGTTATTCTCGGTAGCGGTTGGGTCCTTATTTTTCCTGGCGGGCCGGCCAATCGCTCGGATTTATACTTCCGATCCCGCAGTGATCTCCCTGGTGGTTATGGTGCTTAAAATCGCCATCTTGATCACGATCCCCCAAAACTATTTAGCGATTGTCGCCGGATGTCTCCGGGGCGCAGGCGATACCCGCTGGCCTTTGATATCGGCCATTATTGGGATGGTAGTGGCCAGAGTCTCACTGGCCGCGTTATTCGTGCTTGTTTTCGGATGGGGGTTGGGGGGTGCTTGGTTGGCAGCCGTCTTAGACCAGTCGATCAGATCGACCTTAATTTATTACCGGTTTAAGACGGGCAAATGGAAACTGATTGCGGTTTAGCGGTTAAATTGAAAACGGTTAGCCTTAAAACTTTAATCAATTTTAAGGCTTTTTTTATTACTACTATAGTTAATTAGAAATTGTTAAGAATATCAAAATATTTTCCAATTTTTACTTGACGTGTTGTTATGTAGAGGAATACAATAATAATTGTAAATGTGAAAATATTAACGAATTGGAGGGAAGCTTATGGCTGAATGTGAAAACTTAGCTGGGTGCCCTTTTTTTAACGATCGAATGGCCAATATGCCTATCACCGCAGAAATGATTAAACGTAAATTATGCAAGGGCGATAATACCGATTGCGCCCGATACATGGTGAGTAAGGCTGTGGGAAAAGAGCATGTCCCGGCAAATCTCATTCCTAATCAGGTAGACCGTGCGGAAGAAATCATCAATGCAGTGAAAGCCTCTAAGATAAGTTGAAATAGAAATTTAATAACTTTTCTGGAGCTTCGGAAACGAAGTTCTTTTGTTTTTGTCCTCGTCACTTCTGGTCTTATTGCTGCATCCCGGCTTCCGCATTCCTCATCTAAAATAA
>JBLNDC010000251.1:0-2872 GCA_050261255.1 Bacteroidota bacterium | reverse complement strand
GGAGACCGCTAGGAAAGATATAGATCGTTATAAAGAGATTTTTAAAAGGTATGCGGCGGAAACTTCGATTGATTATGTTTTATATTTGGCGGATACTGTGAAGGTCTATAACCGGATTGCTTCATTGATTAACCAAAAGATTATTACCTATTCCATCGACGCCTATAAGAAATTTTACTTAATACGGTTGGAAGATTTTATGCGGGGAGAATGGGTTTTCATCAATCCCGCCAACGATAAATTAAGGTTTAATTTAAAGGAAGTGTTAGTGTGAATAGTTTAATCGTGGTTTCCGTTTTACGGTATGTTATAATTGCAATTACTTTACCGGGTTATGGCTTTGTTCTTTGGAATTATCAGGTTATAAAAGGTATTTGGAATAGTTATTTGCGGGGATTGTTTGATAAGTCTTTTGTTACGGAGCGGCGTGATTTATTTTGGGCGAAAACGGCATTTATATTACTTGCATTTTATGCCGGGCATTATTTAAAGCCGCTTCAATATGTTTTGAAGGTCCCGATAATCCATAAGTTCGTTTCGGAATTGATTTCATATAATTATCTTACATATAAGGATTTATATCTTTGCTATTATTACTTATTGTTCTGGTTTAAAAAGGTTCAATTGATAGCGCTGATTTATGTTCCTTTGGAACAGCTTGTTTTAAAACCGTTGCTTGTTTCGGCTAAATCAAGCCTGGAGGTACAATCATCAATCCGGATGAAATACCGGGAGAAAGCTATTAGCCGGAAATGCATTTTCGCCGGTGTCGATACGGATACGCAGAAACCACTTTATCTTACCAATGCTCAACGTCAATTACACGTCGAAATAACGGGAACTACGGGAGCCGGGAAAACGGAGTCGGCTATTTTGCCCTGGTCTTATCAGGATATTCGGGCCGGAAAAGGCGCGATCATCATTGAGGCCAAAGGAAGTATTGATTTTTATAAGAAACTTTATACGCTTTGTAAAATGGCCGATTGCCAACAACATTTTTATATTTGCAATTTGTCGGATCCGGTTAGATCCAATACTTATAATCCGCTTTTCCGGGGTTCGGCGGTGGAATTAAAGGACCGGATTATGGGGGCCTTCGATTGGTCCGAGCAGTTTTATAAGGACCGGGCCGAGTCTATTTTACTTACGATTTTACAGGCGGTGGAGTCTACCGGTAAAAAAATCACGTTTATGGATTTATATTTGCTTTTTACCGAAATTCATGCCTTGGAGGCTTTATATCGTCAAGTCCCGGATGAGTTCCGCAAGTGGAATTTAGGTTCCAAGGTATTGGGTGATTTTAAGCAAGTACAAAAGGATTGCGCCGGTATTATAGCCAAGCTTAATTTGATGTCTTTGGGCGGCGTGTCGGAAATTATCAATACTTATACTCCGGATATCGATTTACTGGAAATTTACCGGAACAACGAGGTTGTGTATTTTTGCTTGCCGACAAATTTAATCGGAGAGACGGCCAAAGCGTTCGGCCGGATGCTGTTAATGGATTTACGGAGTACTTCGGGTTATATTGAACAAGGAAAAGCCCAACGGCGATTTTTCCCGGCTTTTATTGATGAGTTTGCGGAATTTGCCAGTGTGGGGTTTGTAACCTGGTTGAATAAGTCCCGGAGTACCGGCATTGCGATTCATATCGCCCATCAAAGTTACGGTGATTTGAAACAGGTGAATCCTTCTTTTGTGGATCAGGTTACCGATAATACCAATATCAAGATGGTATTCCGGGTGAATTCCCCGGATACGGCGGAGGCGTTCAGTACTCAATTAGGGACTGAGACTACCTGGAAAGAAACTGAAATGATTGATAAATCTCTTCTGTTGCAACGTCAAGGGCCGAAAGGTTCGTTACGGGAAGTGGAGGAGTTTGTGGTTCACCCGAATGTAATTAAAAGATTGCCGATGGGCCGGGCGATAATTTTTGGAAAGCATCCGAAGGAATTTAATCATTTAATCCAGACCGATTATATTCCCGATCCTAAAGAATTCATTCCGATTCCTTTCTCCCGCGGCCAGGGAGCCGGAGATGGCTGTAGAGGTTTTAACTTTAGGGAGTTGGTATTAAAACGGACTGCGAAGAATAGTCCGCAGCCCGCGGGAGCTAATTCGGAAGAGAAGGTTTTTAGTGAGGATGAATCTTACGAAAATAAGTCGCAGTCTGAGAAACAAAAGAATCATTCCGAGGTTCCTTTACAATCGGAATATCCGGACCAAGAGATTGAAATGCACTTGGATTTGACTACTCCGGAGCTTCAACAAGGCAATTTTGATATGGATGATTTGACTAACAATCATTATGATGACGGTGACGAGCAAAGCAAGTTTGGTTAAGTCGATTATGATTTACGGGGAGTAAACTTTCCCGATTTTATTTGTTTTAGCTGGTGTATACATAAATGTTAAAAATCTTTGATATGACGGTTTTTATGTTGTCTACAAAAATAGTAATTTGTCTACAAGCAGTCTCATTTTTCCCGTCGTTATAATGTTTTTCTTGTCTACAAATTTTTTGCTTCCGATTTTAAACCGGTCATTCCCTTGATAATCGATAAACAAGTTTTAGTGGCCAAAAAGTTGCCCCCGCTCAAATATCACTTTTAACCCAAATTGCCGAGCAGTTTTATACGCTATTATTTAGATAAATTTTATAGTATGATAGTTTCATGGAGGAAGAAAAAATGGATACTGAAAAATGGTCCACCTTGCGTCGCGCCCTCTTGGCTAATGAGCATTTTTAGCCAATTAAACCCTATTCAGTTAAGATTGACTATCGATAAAAAAGTGGCCGGGATTTTGGGTTACAAAATTAAGTGATTAATCGATTTCCGTTCGGTTACATTTTAGATGATTAAAATCG
>JBLNDC010000250.1:0-3287 GCA_050261255.1 Bacteroidota bacterium | reverse complement strand
TCAATATACCTATTGGGTAAGTCTTTGGCCGGTTCCTTATATAATTCAAGGCATTGGGTTCTTTTTAGTTCTGGAATTAATCGGTTGGTTAATTCAACTCCCATTTGATTACTATTATCATTTTTACATCGAAGCATCTTATGGCTTCAACAAATACAGGCTTAGCGGTTGGATTATCGATGCTTGTAAAAGCCTTTTAGTCAATACCATTTTAACGTCTCTGATCCTCGCTCCAGTTTTGGGAATCTGGGGTAATCATTTTAGTTTCAATTGGCGGGATGTTTTTTGGGGTTGGAGTTTAGCTTTCATTTTAATCGTTACTCTGGTCTACCTTGTTCCGATACTATTCATTCCCTTCTTCTATAAACTTCAGCCTCTGTCTGATGATGAGCTCCGGTCAAAAATTATGAGCCTGGTTGAAAAGGCCGGTTTTAAGGTACGGGGGGTGTTTATCACCGACGAAAGCCAAAGATCAACCCATGCTAATGCTTCACTCTCCGGTTTTGGAAAAACTAAAACCATTATTCTCTTCGATAATCTGGTGAAAAATTATGAGGAAACGGAAATATTGGGGATCTTAGCCCACGAGATCGGCCATGGCAAAAGGCGGCATATCCTGAAACTATTAGTTATAATTATTCTCCAAGCTTTCATATTTATCTGGTTCGCTTTTTATTTATTAGGTACTGATCTACCCTATGAGTTTGCAAGAATTCCCAACATTTTTTATAGCGGTATCTTACTCGCTTATTACTTTTTCTTTGAGTTATTGGGCTATTTTATTAATCCTCTGTTGAGTTTCATTTCCCGCCGGTTTGAATACCAGGCTGACACTTTTGCTAAGGAATTTGTGGGATCCGGCACCCCATTAATTAAATCTTTTGAAAAATTTATCACGCGGGAATTGGATAACATCAATCCCCACCCGTTATATGAGTCTTTTTATTATTCGCATCCAACACTTCTTAAACGTATCAAAGCCTTAAAAAACTAACACCGGCCTTTGTCTATAGGCTTTAAACCAATTGACTAACAGTACCGATAATAAATTTATCAGCTTTTGGTATTGGTATTTAGATTGTGAGCCAAAGCTTAAATCATGAATTATGCAATTCTGCGCTTAAAAAACCAGTAGCCAATGACCAACAACCAGCAGGTCAATCACTAGGAGGTTAGTAGTTGAAAAATAAACAATATCAGTTAGTCGGTTGTTGCGGCATGTCCTGTGTACTGTGCCCGCGTTTTCACTCCCAATCCAATTCGAAGTGTCCCGGTTGCGGTCTTAGTTCCAACCGGGAATCCTGCGCTACCTATAAATGTTGTACTGAAAAACACAATTATGACACCTGTGCCGAATGCGCGGTTTCTCCCTGCGAAAGGCTGTTTCTCCAAGCTGATTGGGTAGGCTTCAACACCCGTAAAAAATGGCTGGACAACCTAAACCGGATCAAAGAGAGCGGCATTGAGAAGTGGTTTGCTGAACAGGTGGAAAAACAGGCCTTACTGGAAGAGGCCCTTCAGTATTTTCACAACAAACAAATGCGGAGTTTTTTCTGCCTTTCATTCCTTTATTTCGAGATCGATACCATCAAAAAATTAGTTGCCGCCGCGCAAGCAGAGAAAAAACTCGATCTCCAAAAAAGAGCCGAGTCCTTCCAAGAAGCTGTTAAAGCCGAAGCCTTACAGCATAATTTGAAAATTTGGGATAAATAATCCAGATTCCTATTCTAGTTTTACCACCGGAGGTATAACTTTTCTCTCCATTTGGTTACTTAACAAAATAAATCTATTTGCCCGTTCAATCATGTCGTGATGCGCCTGATCAACCCGTCCGGTCTGATGAACTCTGCTCCCCAAAAAATGGACGCAAAATTGCCCATCAAAGTCATTGTCATAAATCGATTGCCCCCCATGGGGCATACCATTGATGGAAGCGGCAATATAAAAGTTCTTTAACTGCACCACTACGGCACGCCGGTCCCAGCTCCATTTACCTCCGTAAATCTCTTTCATAATCTCAGTATCCTCTTTGGTCAAAGGCTCGACATCCGCATGATAATACCCATAAAGCCGTTTGGCTTGAAAAGATTTACCGGTCTCAAGATCAAGAATTTTGGCGACTTCTTCTTTTTTCCATAACTGATTCACTGTCGACCAGGATATCGCTTGAATCCCTCCGTTGCGAAAACGTGAATTTGGATTGGCGCTGTGATATTTTCCCGATTGAACGATTAGTTTTTGGCCAACCACAATCCGCTTGTCGGAAAGATTATTTCGGGCCATAATCTCCGCTACATTGGTTCCGTATTGGGTAGCAATTGCTTCTAATTCATCTCCCGGTTTAACCGTATATTCCGCTATCCGGTGACCGCCACTCGCCACTTCTCGGAGAGTGTCGATGGTAGCCGGTCCAGCCACCCCGTCAACGGCCAGATTATGCTCGATTTGAAAAACTCTCAGCGCTTCAGTGGTTAATTTGCCATAAAAACCGGTGGGCTCTGTCTTTAAATAATTTAACTGATATAAATATTTTTGAACCTCAAACACACGGCTTCCTTTGGAACCATATTTGAGCATCGTTGACGCGTTGGCGTTTGTTGTCAAAAGTCCTAGCATTAATAAAGCGCAAAGGAAAATAGTTATCCTTTTAAGATAATTCACCTTTATGCCTCCCTCGAAATTACCATCATTCATCTTGGCTTGTCCAACAATTAAAAAGATAAAATAATCGCCAAAACTAACTTAACCCTTGCCTAATATCCGTACCTCATTCCCCTGCATATTAACATTATTAATATATTATTAATAAATTATACTTCGACCGGCTTCGCGCTTCAAAAAAACCCTGATTAAATCCCTTAACCATCTCCAACTGCGGACTAGAAAATTAGCCCTTTTGACCTCCACTGTAGCATAAACCGGCTTCTCCGCTAGTACTTCACCCTGATAGATAGCTTTTAAAAGACCGACTTTACCACCGGCTTTGATTGGATATTTTAAATTGGGAAGCGGGGCCAATTCAGTTTCAACCAACTTCTCCCGTCCCCTTTCCACTAAAACCCCTAAGTCCTCTTTCAACTCCACCGGCACCATTTCGGGGCGGGCTGTTTTCAGATACACTTTCCCTAGCTCTTGTCCGGCTTTTTTTAGTAATTCCCATTGGTAGTTTCGAAAACCGTAATCCAATAAACGCCGGGTTTCAGAGACCCGTTTACTGTCGCTGGCTGCGCCTAAAATTACACTTAACAAACGCATATTCCCTTTTTTAGCGGTAGCCGCCAGACAAA
>JBLNDC010000249.1:0-2580 GCA_050261255.1 Bacteroidota bacterium | reverse complement strand
AAAATCCGTATCCATTTTTACGCGGTTAGTGGAAATTGCATGTGCAAATTGGGTCGCCCCTTCGACTTTCGATTCTGGTTTATCGGCAATCATTCTTCCAAAAAGGGCTAAATCAATCACATCTTTCCTTTTCAATAGTTTCTCCCATTCTTTTTCAACTCTCTTTAATCCATCCGATTCCAAAATCTCTCCCTTTTCGTTAAATAAATGATCCCATTCCTGTTCAATTATATTTGACATGATCTCATCGCACTTGCTAGGCAAAAACAATATACAAGCTGTCTTTTTTTTATTTTTTTTGTCAAATTCAACCCCTAATACTTTTTGAACAACTGATAAAACCTGTTTTTCATTTTTTCCCTTTTCATTTAGCTTCTCGATAATCTTAATCGGGAGTTTCTTTGATTCAATGCCCATATATCCGCCTAATTCCGGATCATTATCTAAATAACTATGAATGGCGCGTTTGAAACACTGACTTGAAATTCGAGCCCGTCGATATCCTCCAAATTCGCAATCTTTTGGATTTCCCGAGTCATCCCGATTTAAATTTGAGGGTGCAAAATTTTGAATGATATGTAATTCAATTTTCATTATTAATTCCTCCCTTATTTTTGTAATTCCCGATAAAAATCTCTAGTCCAACGTTTCTTATTTTCGTTTCGTGTTTCTTCTTTATTCCACCGGCAAAGAGACCAATAAAGGTCATTCCAATCGATTGGAATATTATTGGCCTTAATTAAGGTAACAATATGGGCCAATTGTTCAAATAAATCGTCAGGATGACAGGACAATAGTTTCAAGAACCTGCGTTCTATACTTCCGATATTTCTATCTTTCGGATTATATTGAACAATGCCATTCACTTTTTGGGCTAATCTTGCCATTACCACTCCCAAGCTTTCATTTCCACCCGGCGCAGGGTGTAAAGAAAACAAAGATGCAACCATAAAACAAACCTTTTCTATCCAAGGTGAAACTTTTGGAACATAAATATACCGGTACATTTCATAGACATCCCCGGGAGGTTTGCCTAATCCTCTTCGAAAAGCAGCGAAAATATCACGATCTTCTACTGGGTCAAGACTATAAAGATAATCAATAAAACGGAATCGGCGCTCACTTTGCATTTATATCGTCCTCCTTTCTTTTTTAGAATGACTTACATAACTCGATTTCTGCCAAAGCTACTTGCTTTAAACTCTGACCGGAGTTTTCATAACCTTGTGACGCATAATTTAATGCATTAAAGGCGGCTTTTTTTACTTCGTTTTCCCATTCAATTATTGCCTGTTGCCGGTTTTCCGGTAAGTTTCTTAATAATTCATGAACGGTTAATGATAAATGCGCCCAATAAACCGATAAGGCATTACGGAAAAGCCTTTGGTTTTCTTCAGGATCACCTTCCTTAGATGAATTTTTCCCTTTTATTGAATTTGTTGAGTTCGTTTCGTCATCTTTATCTTCAGCGGTAAGAATTCGTAGGCTTCGAATCAATGCCTTCGATATGTATTCCGTTTCTTTTATGCATTTTTTGAAATTCGATATTAACAAAGCGGTTTCTGTTTCATCTGATTTAGTTAAAAATTCTAATGGAACAGAATAAATCTCATGTCGCCATAAATAAACTTTATTATGGCCAGACTCAGGTGCAATGCCATAAATATGAAATGAAAGAAGATTGATTTGCGGTAAATCATATCCGTCTTTTAATAGATTACCAAACAAATTAAATGCTGCCGGATGAATAATTTCATTGGCCTTTAATCCAGAATTACCAGAAGATTGAACATTTGAAACAAACATTGCGTCCAAATCGCGCCAGACTGCTCTATCTCGTTTAATTGAATAAGTACCCCAACCGGTTTTATTTTTCTTTGCTGTTTTATCATTTTTTTTATAATACATACAAAGAGGATCAGGCCATAAAATATCTTCTGACGGTAATTTAAACCTATATCCATTTCCTATTAAAACTTCTTGAACTTTATCCGGATTTGTAGTATTGTATTTTAATTTAAGCCAACATGGTTGCCAAGTCATGTAATCTAAATAACCCAGGACTTGTTTTTGATGGGATTCAAAACCTAAATCCTGTTCCCAACAAGGCTTATCATCTAGAAACTGATCATTAATTTTTAACGGTTTACCTGCTTCAATATTATAAATACATAAATTGTACATAAGTGTTTCAAATAGATTTTTTCCGTGAATCAAAATATGCATATTTCGTGCTGTAGGCGCATCGGAGGACGTTCGATCTTTTGGATCGCTTTTTGTCCCGCCTAAATTGAATGTTTGCTGAGTAACTAACCATCTTACGGCGGTCGAAAGGGAAATAAAATTCTTTTGATCATCTGTATTGTGATCCCATAAAGTTGGATTATTACCCGAAGCCTTATCTAATATTAGTTTAACAATTGGTGAATATTCCATACCGAGTTTCTGATCATCTTCTTTTGAAAGTAGATTTGCTACCTGATAAAACGGATATCGCTCGTCAAATAAATAAAAACGGTTATAATATTTATTAAAATAATTTCTAATAATTTTTTCAGACCAACCATCGCTCCATAGTTG
>JBLNDC010000248.1:0-4750 GCA_050261255.1 Bacteroidota bacterium | reverse complement strand
ATGCCTTCCATCTGATCCTCCAGGTTGTTAACCTGTGTAGCAAGCTTAGCGGCAATATCCGCATTTTGATTAATCATCGTTAAGGATTGGGAGACATTATCCGAAAGCTGTGTTACTTGGGCTATTTTTTCTTGGAGATTGATTTGGTTGGCGTCCAAATTTTTATAGACGGTTTGGGCGATTTCGCCTAATTCAACGACCAAATCGGAAGTTATCTGAATGGAACCAATGATTTTTTCGGCTTGGTCCGAGCTATCCTGGGCGCCCATGGAGACATCGCTAATGCTGCGGGATATTTCGATTAAGACATGTTTGAGTTCGGCAATGGATTCAGTGATTTGCGCAGCGTATTCAAAGGCGTTGATTGCGCCTTGAACAGCGTTATCCGCGGACCGGTGGACCGGAGCGAATAATTTTCTGATATTGTTTATCAGCGGTATGATGATAATCATCAATATACTAAGCACTAAGATATTTAAAATAATATTGTAAATTTGGATATTTTTAATTTGATCTTTAGCAGCTTTTACATTTGCATCGATCAGCTCATTAAGATCAACTGCCAATCCATTGACGAAAAATTGTAATCGATTCAATGCGCTGGAGATATAATATAAATTAGCTATTTTTTTATCATTTTCCCAAGCTTTGCAATTAGTAACCACTTCGTTTCCTAAATTATTCAATTCAGTATATTTTTCCGGGGCCAAACTATCGATCACTACCTTTGAATTTGAAAGAATTACTTCAAACTCAGTAGCGATAAGGGAAATCTGATTATCATCTTTTATTTGCAGGGGGATATCATTTTGGGCTAGTCGGCGTAAAGAGTCTACTTGAAGGGCTCTTTTAGAACTAGTGTTCTTTAATTCGGTGATCGATTCCCGGTCGGTAAATGCCTTAATCAGTTGCTGATTAGCTTTTGAAATTTGGCTGGAACTCCAAATATTAACGGTTAACAAAACAATTAAGAAGCTAATCATTATAAAAAAAGTAACAATAATTTGCTTGGAAATTTTTAATTTTTGAAAACTAATAAAGGGAGACATTAATAGTAATTTTAGACTGCTTCCTTTAGGCTTTAAAACTTTCATTGGTTTCCTCCATTAAGTTAATTATCATTATATAGTATCGGAAGATAGATCGGATTAGCTTAATAACAACATCAGATTAGAATAAATTTTCGATTATAAATTTGGTTCACCAAAAATGTTCTACCAAGAGATCATAACAACCGGATTTAGGTTAAATAGCTGTTGGCTTCATAGCTAAGAGGTTAAGGAATTGCATAGTTCTCAATTTTAGCTTTGGCTCGCAATATATTGATAGATATATCCGGGCAAGTCACTATTTATTTTGGCCAAAGGGTTTATTAAGGTAATTATGCAATTCCCCCTTAGGTAAATATCTTAAAAGAATTTAGGAACATTATAATTTAATTGACAAAAGAGGTCCCTAAACATAAAATGGTATTAATCTAAAAACGATCTTACGGAACAGGCGGCTGTATCTCGGCGAGCCGGGCCTTTCGAGGCAACAGGTAATAAATTGAAACCCTGTGGGACTGGAATCCTAGAGGTTTTTATTTTTGTCGGCGGGGGGTACTAGACGTGAATGATAAAATGAGGCAGGTAAAACATGTTTTATGGGTAGTGTTGTTTTTGAATATCATAGTGTCGGTCGGTAAGCTCCTATTAGGCTTTTTTACCAAAAGCAATAGTATTTTGGCCGACGGATTCCATTCCATTGCGGACAGCACTTCCAATATCATCGGTTTAATAGGTATCGCCGCTGCGATGATGCCGGTGGACCGGGACCATCCTTATGGGCATAAGAAATTTGAAACCATGGCGGCGTTGGGAATCGCAGGACTGCTGGGCATGACGGTAATGACGATTCTGCATGAGGCTTATGAAAGAATCCTCAATCCGGTAATTCCCGAAGTTAATATTTATAGTTTCCTGATTATGGCTGGTACGATGCTCATCAATATCATGGTAGTACGATATGAAAAGAAACAAGGCGCAGCATTGCAAAGCGATATTTTACTGTCCGATTCGTATCATACCGCCACTGATATTTTGGTTTCCTTGTCGGTAATTTTAACTTTAATCGCGATCAAATTGGGCTGGTTTTGGTTGGATACCGTCGCCGCGATTATCATCGCCGGGATAATCGCTATAGCGGCTTGGAAGATTGTCAAACAAGGAAGCATGGTCCTTTGCGACCAGGCAGTTTTGAATGAAGAGGCAATCATCGACTTGGCTATGGAAGTCGACGGCGTCCAAGGCTGTCATAAGGTCCGGAGCAGGGGGAGGCAGGATGACCTTCAAATCGACCTGCACATTCAGGTAGATTGCGCCGCCACAATTGACGAAGCGCACCAAATCGGACATACTGTGGCCGATGCGGTGCGCAAGGAGTTTGAAGGAGTATCGGATGTGGTGGTTCATGTGGAACCACATTATCAAGATTCTTAATTACGATGAATGTTCAATCGTCCCGTTGGTAGGTTTGCAAACTATTTCTTGGTTAACATTTGAACGATCTCATGATGTTTTTTAACTGTGGCTACACTTAAGGCGCTTTGGCCGGTATCGGTTTTTAGATCTTGGTTGGCGCCTTTTTTCAATAATGATTTTACGATGCCGGTATGGCCATAATAAGCGGCAATGATTAGGGGGGTTAACCCCTTCTTATTTTGCGCGTTAACATCGGCGTTGTTTACCAACAAGATATCAACTATCTCCGCTTGCCCGGCGCTGGTTGCAACGGAAAGGGCCGAATCGCCATCCTGATCGCGGTGGTTAACATCCGCCCCTTTGGCGATGAGGGCTAAAACGGTTTGAGCATGTCCTTTTTGGGATGCTAGAAAAATCGGGGTCCAACCTAGTTTGGTAGTTTTAAGATTTGGATTAGCGCCTTTGGTCAACAAAGCTTGAACGATTTCAGTAGAACCTTTCTGGGCCGACCAGGCCAAGGGAGACCAGCCGTAACTATCTTTAAGATCAGCTGCGGCGCCTTTATCCAGTAATAGCTTTACCGACTCAATCCGGTCATTTTGGGCAGCGGCAAATAAGGGAGTTTGCCCTTTGCTATTTTTAGTATTAACAAGGGCGCCTTGTTCCAATAATAAGTTAATCGCCGCGAGATCCCCGTTTGCTGCAGCTTCAAATAAAGCCCAGTTAAGATTGAAACCTTTACTTTTTAACAATTCCAAGAGCTTAGAGTCGCCTTGGCGCGCGGCCATAATTAAAATGCTCTCTCCGGTTTGGGATTTAACTGCTAGATTAGCCCCTTTTTCAATCAGAGTCTTGGCTGTATCCGGATGGCCTTTTTGAATGGCCCAGATCAGAGCAGTCCGGCCGTTTTTGTCTTGCGCTTCAAGATTGGCCCCTTTGTCCAACAAGACGAGGACGGTATCGGTTTTGCCGGTGGAAGCAGCAAGCATCAAAGGGGTTTGTCCTTCTTGATTCGAAAGGTCGACCTTAGCGCCTTTCTCCAAGATTGTACGGACTATTTTGGTATGTCCTCGTTCGGATTCATAAAGCAGGATCGTCCAACCGTTGGAATCGCTCCCATTGATATCGGCGTTATAGTTTAACAACAGTTCGACCGTATCTTGAAAACCGCCGGCCGAAGCTGCCAGCAAGGGGGTCAACCCATCTTTGCCCTTGATATTAAGATCGGCTCCATTATCCAGTAAGGTTTTTAAGGTTTCAGTCTGGCCGTTTTTAGTAGCCCATAATAATGGAGTGTATCCATCGGCGTCCATTTCGTTCAAGCCGGCTGGATAATGTTTTATTAATAGTTGGACGGTTTGAGTGTCGCCTTTACGTGCGGCATAGAGTATACTTTGATAGAAACTGGCGCCATGTTCTTGAAGGAATTTAACCATTTTAGAATCATTATCCCTCAGGGCGTACATGATTGGAGTATAGCCTTCGTTAGTCTTTAGGTTGACATCAGCCCCGCCGTCGATTAAGAGCTCCACAATTTTGGGACGTTGATATTTGACCGCGTAAAGTAAGGCGGTCCATCCGAAATTGTCTCTCGCATCAACGTTAGCCCCGTTGGAAATCAACAATTTAGCGGCATTATATTGATCTTTGGCTGCGGCATGCATTAACGGGGTTTGATTATTTTCATCAGTTCCGTTTACGTCGGCTCCTTTGGCGATTAATTTATTAATGGTACGGGTTTGTCCTTTGGCTGCGGCGCTGATCAACTGAGAGTTTAGTTCGTCGGCGCTGACCGTCATTAAAGAGAAACAAAATATTAAGGCGACTAAAATGATTAAAAAACGAATTATAATCGATTTCATTACCAATCATCCTTTTATTGAGAAATACTCTTTATTGGCAATGAATTCAACAATAGACTTTAAATTCCTTCACGGACCATAAAATTTGAAAGCAGTTGTAGCCGATAGTCCATGGGAATTCCGGTTAAAAGGTATGCCTTTCAATGGTGAGTTTTCCGGCTACTCCGTTAATTTTGATCGAGTCCAAAGCTTTAAAGGTTAAGATGCCGTTTTGGTCTTTTTTCCAATATAAAATTGCCGCGCTATAGGGCACTCCTTCTTCGGTCAAACCCCGTAGACCGGCGGCCCCTGTCGTTCCGGCATCATTGATGATCGTGCCGGACTCTGTCGTTAATCGGTATTGATGGTCAGGGCCGGGCCAAATTAAAGGGACGCGCCCGATCCAATCCGTAACGATGGTCCGGGTATGGACTAAAAGAATATCAG
>JBLNDC010000247.1:0-3880 GCA_050261255.1 Bacteroidota bacterium | reverse complement strand
TCAATATGGGTTAGCTGAACAATTTCTTTTATCTAATGTCATTTCTCCACCTAAATTCCATTTTGGTTATCGCGCAGCTTAATGAATATTCTAGATCAACCGTTTCTGAAAACAAAGCCATTGAGAAATACCCGCTCGATATTGGAATAATCAGCCTTTACTACGATAACCTCCGGGCTCTTCAGTTGCACCTGGATCCCCTCGGCTTTAATTTGTAGTTTATACTTTTCGAGCGCCAGCTTGATTAATTCTACCAAGTTAAACTCTTCTAAATCCAATTGGAAAGAACCGGACTCCAGGCGGGACAGGTCCAAGAGATCCCGTACCAGCCGGTTCATGCGAATCACTTCATCCATGATCACATCACAATAAAAATCTTTATCCGCTTCACTCTCCATCACATTAGCTTTTAAGCCTTCGGCATAACCCTGAATCAAAGCCAAGGGGGTTTTTAACTCGTGAGAGACGTTGGAGACAAATTCCTTGCGCATCTGATCGATCTTTTGTTTCTTCTTATTATCCGCGGCCAGTTTTTGATTGGCCTCCCGCAGCTCACTGATGGATTTCCCCAACTCATCCGATAAAAAGTTAATACTTCTCCCTAATTCGTCTAGTTCATCCAATTCATCCTTGATATCCCAATTTCGACCCCTTTTATATTTACTGCTAAAATCGAGTTTCGCGATCCGCCGGGCAATCCCGTTCAATTCCAAAATCGGCCCGGTAAATTTCTTCGAATAAAAGTAAGCCGCCATACTTCCGAGAATCAAGGTTAAAATGCCGGTCAGCAGCGAAAATTGACTAGCAATGGCGGCGCTCTCCTCAATTTCAAACAGTGGGGTTTCCAACCAGAGATAATCTTGGTTTGGTAACCGTACTACCAAATAAATAAAGGAAGTATTCAACCGGTCTTCCTTGATGATCCCGGTTTGGTACTCTCCATCATTTAAAGCTTGTAACTTCGATTTAATGAGCTGGAGATGCCGGTTGACCGGTGATTTAATCGGGAGAGAAGGCATCTGGGGTAAGTGTTTTGCTAAACGGGCTACCATTTTGAGCCGGATGGTTGAAAAGGAATCGTACTTTTCTTCCAGGTCTTGATCGAAGATAATGACAGCCCTCCCTGAAGTCCGGGCTATCTTCTCCAGTTCCAATCCGATCTCTTCCGGATCGCCCTTATAGATGCTGGCAATTCGGTGGTAATTTTCGATCAACTTATGTTCCTTGCGAGCAATATAAAACTTCTTTAAATACCCTGTATTTAGGACCCACGACATTAGCGTGAAAAAGATCACTAAACCGAAGATCCCTAAGAATAATTTAGTTCGAATCGATTTTTTGATCATTGGAGGACCTCAAAACGATAGCCATAACCTCTGACTGTTTGTAAGTATCTTCCCTTATCTTTGAGCTTCATCCGTAATTTCTTAATATGGGTGTCCACGGTCCGGGCATCGCCGAAATAATCATAGTCCCAGACGGAATTGAGTATTTGGTCCCGGTTCAAAGCCACTCCCTGATTCTCCACCAAGTAAACTAGTAACTCGTATTCCTTGGGGCTCAATTCCACCGCTTCCCCGTCGACTAAAACTGAATGCCGTTTCTTGTCAATCACCAAGCCGTGATAGGTCAGTATGGATTTATTGGGACTGAAGTTTTCCGCCCGGCGCAGGAGGGCCTTGACCCTGGCCACTAGGATGCTAGGACTGAAGGGTTTCCGGATGTACTCGTCAGCCCCGATTTCAAAGCCAAATAATTGGTCTGATTCCTCACTCTTGGCAGTCAGCATCACAATGGGTACTGAGGAAGACTTCCGGATCTGATGACAGACTACCCAACCGTCATATTTGGGCATCATCACGTCCAGGATGACCAGATCAATCTTACTTTCGGAGGTGAACAATTCCAAGGCTTCAGCGCCGTCCTGCGCTTCAATGATCTGAAAGCCTTCTTTTTTCAGAAAATCTGCGATCAATTTGCGAAGTCTGGCTTCATCATCAGCGATCAATATCTTTTTCGCTTCCATAACGCTCCTCTTTACCAAAAAATCATTATCTCGGATCTTCGATTATTAAATCCAATAATCCTCTTTGAAGAATCTACCGCCCTGACTATAGTTGAGCGAGGGTCCAGTCTTATTCATGTCGTAAAGCTTCGATCGGGTTCAACCCGGAAGCTTTATAGGCCGGGTATACCCCAAAGAAGAGCCCAATCCCAATGGAAAATGCGAACGAGAGCAGGATCGAGGGCAGAGTGATCGCCACCGCCCATCCGAAGAAATTGGCCATTAGCTTGGCAGCCAAACATCCCACAGCAATTCCCATAATCCCTCCGCTCAAGCTGAGGATCACCGCTTCGATTAAAAACAAGGATAAGATCTCTTCCTTACGGGCGCCAATCGCTTTCCGGATACCGATCTCCCTGATCCGTTCCGTCACCGAGACCAGCATAATATTCATAATGCCGATCCCCCCGACCAAGAGCGAGACCGCAGCGATGCCCGCCAATAAAAAAGTAAAGGTCTTCGAGGATTCTTGAACTGTAGCTAAAATCTCCGCCTGGTTGCGAAGGTTAAATTTATCCTCATCCCGATAATGCTCCAGCAACGCCTCATAAATTTGGTCATAGGTTTGATCCATCAAGGTTTCATCTTTAACTTGGATATAAATCGCCTGATAATCCTTGGTCCCAACCAACTTCCGTTGGACCGTCGTTAAGGGGGCCAGTACCAGATCATCGCTATTGTTAAAGCCGCTCTGCCCCTTCTCGGCTAAGACGCCGATCACTTCAAAACGCAACCGTCCGGCACTGATCTCCGCTCCAACCGGATTGGAGCCTGGAAAAAGTTCATCAGCCACATAAGAACCGAGCACCGCCACTCTCCGGCTGCTTTTGATCTCCTCCTCGGTAAAAAACCGTCCCGAGGCCAATTGATAGTTGCGCACCTCCGGATAAGCAACGGTACAACCAAAAACGGTGGTCTCCAAACTGTCCCCGCCGCAAGAGACGGTTTGGTTCGAACGGACCTCAGGCGCAATGGTTTTGATATACGAGGAGCTTTTCCGGATCAATTCCACTTCCTCAACTCCTAACCGAGTTGAGCTCTTCCCGAAACCGCCGCCCCTACCGCCCCTGCCCCGGGTGACGATTAATAAATTAGACCCCATTGCTGAAATCGAATCAGTGACCCGTTTTTTGGCCCCTTCACCGATGGAGACCATGGCGATCACCGCCCCCACCCCAATGATAATTCCCAGCATGGTCAGGAAGGAGCGGATTTTATTATTGAGGATATTTGTAAAGGCCATCGTTACATTTTCAGAAACTTTCATGAACCAACCTCCTCAAAAATAGTCTGTTGCCGGACTGGTTCATCGGAGACGATCTGGCCGTCGAAAAATTTAATGATCCGTCGGGTATATAAAGCGACATCTTCCTCGTGGGTCACCAGAATGATGGTAATCCCCTGCCGGTTTAATTCTTGAAAAACGCCCATAATTTCGGCGCTGGCCTTAGAATCAAGGTTTCCGGTTGGTTCATCGGCTAGGATAAACCGGGGCCGGTTGACTATAGCCCTGGCAATCGCCACTCTTTGCTGTTGACCTCCGGAGAGTTCTTTCGGTCTATGATGCATCCGTTCAGCCAGCCCCATCCTTTCCAAAGCCGCAATCGCCATTTCCCGCCGTTCATAGCCGGGTACATCCGCATAAACCAACGGTAATTCCACATTTTGAACTGCGGTCAACTTTGGCAACAGGTTGAAGGATTGAAAAACGAACCCAATCTCCCGGTTTCTCAAAATGGCCTGTTCCCGTTCGTTCATCTTGCTGACTTCCCGGCCGGAGAGATAATAGGTACCGGAGGTCGGTTGGTCTAAACA
>JBLNDC010000246.1:0-2807 GCA_050261255.1 Bacteroidota bacterium | reverse complement strand
ATACCGGTCCGTTCCCGTTCCTCCTGCTCAAGTTCGGCGACCCAACGTCTTCCCTGGGTACTGGCTTTAATCAACTTTTCTAATTCTGGATGATAAGATGGCTTAATCATGCCTCCGTCTTTAATCGTTAAAGGAGGATCATCCTTAAGTGCGGTCTCTAAAATTTGAGTGATCTCGGGAAGCGGGTCTAATGTTTCAGCTATTTTTCGAGTCTTGGATTCTTTGGTATCTTGTAAAGTCTCTTTCAAACCGGGGATCACCATTAATGATTGTTTTAAAGCCAATAAATCTCTAGCATTTGAGGACCCACTCGCTAATTTGCTTAAGATCCGTTGTAAATCGTAAGTTTGTTTTAAAAATTCACGGATTTTTTCTCGTTTTTCCAAACTTAGGGTAAACTCGGATACGGCATTTTGGCGTTCTAGAATCGCCTCCAAATTTGTTAAAGGTTGTTCAACCCAAGAACGAAGCAATCTGGCTCCCATTGAAGTTGCTGTATGGTCAAGAACACCTAACAAACTACCGTTTACTTCTTCACTCCGGATAGTCCTGGTCAGCTCTAAATTCCTTCTCGTAGAAGGATCCAAGGCCATAAATTCCCCGGTCTGATAACTGATAAGGTTACGAAGATGAATGAGAGCATGTTTTTGGGTCGACTCCAAATAACGCAACAATCCACCGGCAGCCTTGATTGCCGCCGGTAGTTCTTCACAACCGAAACCACGTAAGTTTTGAACCTGAAAATGTTCAGTCAGGCTCCGATACGTATTTTCGAAATTGAAGTCAGCTGCCGGACCAAATGTGAAAGTGGTTTCAATCATCCGGTCCAATTGGAACTGATCTTTTCGCCCTTCGCTTAAATAAATCTCAGCAGGTTTGAGCCTGGTTAGTTCGGCTGCTAATAATTGAGGTTGAGATTGAGAAATTTGGGTGGTCTTGAATTCTCCGGTAGAAAGATCGACATAGGCCAAACCATAGATAGACCCATCTTCAGCAATAGCTGCCAGATAGTTATTGCTTTTTTCTTTTAATAACTGTTCTTCGATGATCGTCCCGGGAGTAATTACCCTGATAACTTCCCTTTTAACGATTCCTTTAGCCAGCTTAGGATCTTCAATCTGCTCACAAATGGCGACTTTATAACCCTTACTAAGTAATTTAGCCAAATAACCGGTAGCAGCATGATAGGGAATACCGCACATAGGAATTCGTTCCGAACCAGATTCGCGGGAAGTAAGGACGATCTCCAGTTCCCTAGAAGCAATTACCGCATCTTCAAAAAACATCTCGTAGAAATCACCGAGTCGAAAAAAGAGAATACATTCAGCGTATTCTTTTTTTGTATCCAGGTATTGCTGGAGCATAGGAGTAACTTTAGCTGCCAAGAAGGTCACCTCATAAAAAAAACCGGGTTTTCCCGATTACTTCGACAATCCTAGAATAGATCCTTTTTGTAAGTATTTTATTCCAGCCTTAAATCCTGTTTAAAGTTTTGAAACTCGTATCGAACATCATGCTTTCTCTGTTTTAACAGTTTTTTCGGAGAAATGTCGCTCGGCAATAGTAAAACGTGGTTCCGGAATAAGCTTTGGAATTGTAATCCTAAATTCCGTGCCTTCCTCAATACTGCTTTTTACACTAACCTTACCTTCCATCTCGTCCACCAACTGTTTGACAATTGCCAACCCCAAGCCGGTACTGTTTTTTAACGAATAACCGGATAGAAAAATCAAGCGATGTATTTCTTCCGGTATAGGCGGCCCGTTGTTCCAGATTAAAAAATGAAAGTTGTCATCTTTTTCCCACATGGTCAATTGAATGGTTCGATCTTTTTGAGAGGTTATTTGGAAGCTTTCAATAGCGTTTTGAATTATGTTTCCCAGTATTCGAGTGGTCTTGGCCGGTGAGAGATTATAAGCGGCAAAGTCAATGTCGGAATCCACTTCGAAGTTAACCCCGTTTTCTCTAGCTTGAGTGGCAAAATAGATAATCATTGCCGAAATTGCCGGATTATCAATTTGAGACGGGATTACTTTAGAAAAATCAAGTGCCATATTGCAATCTTGGATATAATCCACAATTTCATTATTTCGTTGGAACTGGGCCATTACTCTGATAACCTGAAGTTGGTTTTTAAAGTCATGCCGCTGGGAACGGAGGGTTTGGATTAATTTTTGACTCTCCTCGATCTGGAGCCGGTCTGCTTCGCGGGCAATGGTTTCTTCATTAAGTAGAGAGGTAAAATTATAAAATGAATGGATACTTAAAATCCAAAAAAGTAAAATACAAAAAACAGTTATTAAGAACATTGACGATATAGTTCTTTGCAGCAATTCAAAGATTTCAATTTCTAATAACAACAATAGGAAAATACTGATTAATACAAACAGGAATGCTTTTAACAAATAATAATGTTTCAAAGTAACACTCCCTGTTTTAATATATCAAGTTATATTTCGGAGATATCTTAAATATTTTAAAGATTGATAGCGTCAAAGATGGAATAAGAAACTCGGCTAAATTTAGAATAATCCATGGAAAGCCCGAAGTCTCAAGTGGTATTTCCAAACCGAATTTTATTAAAAGAGGGCAAACTAATAGAAGACTCCCAACAACTAAAGTAATAAAACTTAATAATGATCCTATAATACTTAACATGAAATCGATTTTATTAAAATAGTGAAGCATAACTGTAGTAATTATTACAAGTAATACAGTATGTATTATCGGAGGAGCGTCGAAAACAATTTTAGAAAAATAAGCAGCAATAGACAATAATAAAGATGGAATAATTGTATTTCTGAACT
>JBLNDC010000245.1:0-3113 GCA_050261255.1 Bacteroidota bacterium | reverse complement strand
GTCGCCAAAACCGGCGCGCCGTTTCTGGTTGGTTTACTTGTCGCCGTGCTTTTATCCGGTTTGATTGGTTTAGTGATCGGTTTGTCTTCAGTGCGTTTGCGCGGCGGTTACCTGGCCATGGTGACCTTGGTATTTAGCTCCGTGGTCCAAATCATCATTATTAATTGGGAGAATTTGACCGGCGGCGCTCAAGGGACTTGGGGGATTCCACCGATCAACCTGGCGGGAATCAGGATCGCTTCTCCCATAGCTTGGTATTATCTGATTATCGTTATTACGGCGCTAATTGTTTTGTTTACCTATAGCCTGCAAAAGTCGAGAGTCGGAAGAGCCTGGATGGCGTTGCGCGACGATATCGCTGCGGTCCAAATGATGGGAGTAAACCCGGTCTATTACCGGTTATTGGCTTTCATAGTCTCCGCCGTTTACAGCGGGATCGCGGGAGCGCTTTTCGCCCATTTGAACGGGAGCGTTTTTCCGGACGCTTTTAGTTCCCAGACCTCAATCCTAATCTTATTAATGGTTATCCTGGGCGGCTCCGGTCAGATACTGGGACCCATTATCGGTGCTATAATCGTTAATATCGGTTTTGAAGTCTTACGTCCCTTAGGAAATTATCAATCTCTCGTGTTTGGTTTATTGATAGTAGTGATGGCTATTTTTATGCCCCAAGGTTTTATGGGATTATGGCGGCGAATCTCCGGCGTTATTTGGCGTTATTTTCCAAAGCCGGCCAAGAGTTGATTCTTAATTCGTTATCAAGTGGTAAACCGTAAGGGGGAAAGAATTTGATTATATTAGAAGGGATCTGTATGTATTTCGGCGGAATTCATGCCGTGGATGAAGTGGATTTAAGACTTGAGAAGAACAGGATTAACGGATTGATCGGCGCCAACGGTTCCGGCAAGTCCACTCTGATCAATGTAATTACAGGTTACTATAAGCCGACTAGAGGTAAGGTTTTCTTAAATGAGAAGGAGATTTCCGGGTTGCCTCCCTACCGGTTGGTACAAGAGGGCATTTCCCGCACCTTCCAAAACCCGCGGCTCTTTCATGGACTATCAGTTATGGAAAACGTCCTGGTCGGAAAGCATTCTTTGTTGAAAAGCGGGTTTTGGGCCAGCGCATTTAAACCAAGTTTTACCCGGCGCGAAGAAAAGGCCGCCTGTCAGGACGCACTTGAACTGCTGGAGCTGGTCGGATTAAAAGAGAAAGCGGGATTACGCGCCGATTCTTTGGCTTATGGCGAATTACGCAGATTAGAACTAGCACGGGCATTGGTTTCCAACCCCTCGGTCCTGCTCTTGGATGAGCCGGCGGCGGGAATGAATGAGAAAGAGACCATAATGTTAATGGAGTTGGTCAAGAAAGTAGCCGACGCCCGACGAATTACGGTGTTATTGGTTGAACACAACATGACCGCGGTAATGAATTATTCAAGCGTGATCAGCGTTTTGGATCAGGGGAGAAAAATCGCTCAGGGTTCGCCCGACGAAATTAAAAATAACTCACGGGTTATTGAGAGTTATATGGGCCGGAGGGATAAACAATGCTCTTAAAGGTGGAAAATTTAGTCGTCAATTACGGCAAGATTAAGGCTGTCAGCGAAGTCAGTCTCGAGGTCGGCGAAGGGGAAATAGTGGCATTGGTGGGCGCCAACGGCGCTGGAAAAAGCACTATTCTCCGGACGATTTCCGCGCTGCACCGCCCGACTGGAGGCAGGATCGTCTTTAGGGGCGAGGAGATTCACTCGCTCCGGGGATACCAGGTAGCCCGCAAAGGGATTATTCACGTGCCCGAAGGACGGATGGTGGTGCCGCATTTTACAGCCGAAGAGAACTTGCTGACCGGGACTTTTCGGGTTTCGGATAAAACGGTCATTGCCGAACGTCTGGAAGCGGTCTTCTCATATTTTCCGATCCTTAGAGCAAGGGCTAGACAAAAGGCCGGGACATTGAGCGGAGGGGAGCAACAAATGTTGGCCATCGGGCGCGGCCTGATGATGGACCCTGACTTGTTGCTTTTGGATGAGCCTTCTCTTGGCCTGGCGCCGTTAATCATTGAAAACATCTATCAAATCCTGAAAAAGATCAATCAAAACGGTACAGCCATTTTAATAGTAGAGCAGAATGTTTATGAAGCATTGGAACTTTCATCCCGGGCTTATGTGCTGGAGAACGGAAAGATCGCTTTGGAAGGGACGAGCCGGGAATTGATCAATGATCAACGGGTGAAAGAGGGTTATCTGGGAGGGAATATTACTTCAAACTGCGATTGAGGGGCTGAATATCGTTGGGAGAACTTTTTGCTCTGTTATATGCGGTATTTATGGGAACGGGTAACGTCCTTGCCCGCAAAGGCATGGAAGACGGTATTGATCGCATTTCCGGACTGATTATCACTTTGGTGATTAATAATCTGATGAACTTTTTATTACTGACGGTTTATTTCGCATTGTATGGCGGAGTCGCTCTAAATTGGCCGGGATTGTCCTTTAATGTCGTAGCCGGATTCCTGAATAGCTTTGCTGGCCGGTGGACGCTATTTTGCAGCATTTCTTATATCGGCGCTTCGCGAGCCGGGGTTTTAAAAGTGATTACGCCAATCTTCGCCATTATCGGAGGGGTAGTGCTTTTAAATGAAATAATCACGATACCCGCTTGGATTGGGATCATTATCGTCTTGGCCGGGGTGGTTTTGATCTCCATTGAAACCGCAGAAAAGAGAGATCGCCTAGCGGTTACCGAATTTACAGCTCAGTCAGGAGGCGACGCGGTCGGTCAAAAAGAATCTACGAAATGCCATGGGAATATACCGCTAAAAGGACTTATCTTAGGGCTCATCGCCAGTTTGTTTTTTGCCGGCGGCAATGTTTGCCGCAAAGTAGGAGTAACCTATCTTCCCAATCCGCTCCTGGGTGTTACCATCGGTTCGCTGGTGGCATTGGTAAGCGCCATTTCGGTCCAGTTGGCCCGGGGCAAAGGCGGCCTGATGATCGCTGCTCTTAAAAATATCAATCGCAGCTATCTATTTTCGGGGATCGCGACTGCGCTGGCCTTATACTGCCTCTTCTGGTCGCTGGAGTTGACTTCGATCTCCGTCGCCAGTTCAAT
>JBLNDC010000244.1:0-3459 GCA_050261255.1 Bacteroidota bacterium | reverse complement strand
GGTATTAAAGGCGAAATCGGTTAATATGCCTAATGATAATATTCAGCGGGCGATTAAACGGGGTATCGGCGCTACCGAGAGCGAACAATACGAAGAAATTTTTTATGAAGGTTACGGTCCGGGAGGGGCGGCTTTATTAGTCCAAGTCTTGACCGACAATCGCAATCGGACCGCCGGCGATATGCGTTATATTTTTTCACGTAACTTCGGTAACCTCGGTGAGGCCGGTTGTGTCAGCTGGATGTTTTCACAAAAGGGGCTAGTGACCATCGAAGCCGAAAGCGTAGGCAAGTCCGAAGATGAGTTGTTTGAAATGGCGATCGAGGCCGGAGCGGAAGACTTGAAAAATAATGATGACACTTATGAAATCTATACGGAACCGGGTCAACTCGAAACGGTTAGAAAGTACTTCGATGCAAATAATATCCCGATAAAGGAATCGGGTTTGACCATGGTTCCTACCAATACGGTTGAGGTAACTGATAGGGAACAAGCTCAACAACTTTTGAAATTGGTTGATGCCCTCGAAGACAATGACGACGTTCAAAATGTTTATAGTAACTTTGATATTCCCGATTCGATTTTGGAAGAAATTCAATAAAGCGCCATCCGGCGCTTTTTTCGTACTTAAAATTAACTACCGGTTTGAATGAATGACGTGTAGGTAATAAAATTTCCAGGTTTGGTTACGCTAACCTAAGAAGAGGAGGTGATCCCGTGAGAAAAGTTCCTTGGTCAAGGCAAACGTTACTCCGGGTCATTGGAATTAGTCTGGTGATAATCATGGTTGTTTTTTGGGGATTAAAACAGAACCCTATAGCAATCAACAAGATTAAGAAAGTGATTTTTCCTTCCGATGCAACCTCACCTCAAAAATGGGTTTTGGAAAGCCAAAAAATATACGCTTGCGGGCATATGGAATCAAAACGCACCGAATACCCTAAGAAAGGGCCATTTGAGACAGTAATTAAGGATTATGCCAAACATGTTAAGAAAGTAAACAACCAAACCTTTGCTTATATTGAAAAAAGTCAAGATTTGTGTGATTCTTGCCGTGAAAATCAATTTTTAGGCCTTGCCGGTCAGCAACTTGCGGTCTTTAGAGGTACTCCCAGTAATCCCGGCCCGATAACGGAACGAATCGTCATTAACCTTAAAAAATTACCCGCAGCTGAGGTTGAGGATTTAAAAAAGGGTATTCCCTTTCAAGATGGAAAAGAAAAGTTACAACTTTTAGAAGGGTTAAACGGCCTTTCTACCGAATAAAATTAAGGCCCGTCTATAACAGACGGGCGCTTAACTACCGGTTTAAAGCGGTCAAACCTCTAAGGCGCATGCGCTGACTAACAATCGTTAGTTCCGCCGGCGTTGCTAAACAACGACGATCGCCGTGTCTAGATCCAATGCACTGAAAACGGAGAGCATGGCTCTCATTGTACATTGGTTGAGCGTTAACCGGTAGTTCAGTTATTATTATGCCGATTGATTTGTTTATTATACCAGGGTTGTTTTTCAAAATTTACCAAACTTACGAAGGGCCCTCGATCATCAGGGAATAACTAAATCAATAATAGCTGCGATTCAACTGCCGCAATAAAAGATCGGCTTTTACCTATAAAAATTCAGTAAACAGCAGGAAAAAAATTAGTTAAATCGAATAAACGAATAGTAATTAAAGGGCGAGTTTCTAAATTAGTTTTCAGAGATTTAAACAGACTAAAAGCGTTAACTATCTAATATATTTGATTGAATCTTCTATTCAAACTAATTTTGAAACCCAGGATCGATAAGTAAAAAATCGGTTAAGTATGATCGCTTTTGTTAAATTATTGGGGGAGGGACTCATTTGAAAAGGTACAATGTCGAACAAATTAGAAATCTTGTCTTATTAGGGCATGGCGGTTGTGGTAAAACTACGTTGGCGGAAGCGTTGTTGTTTTCAGTTAAAGCAATTGAACGGTTTGGCAAGGTGGATGACGGCACTTCCACAATGGACTATGACCCGGAAGAGGTTAAAAGGAAGATTAGTATCGGGACATCAATTGCCCCATTGGAATATAGAGATACCAAAGTGAATATTCTGGATACCCCCGGTTTCTTCGATTTTGTCGGAGAGGTCAAAGGCGCCCTCCGGGCAGCTGATGCTGCTGTAATCGTGGTTTGCGCCGTGTCCGGGGTCGAGGTCGGCACCGAAAAGGCTTGGGGATACACTGAAGAACACAATAAACCCAGAGTTATCGTTGTCAATAAAATGGATCGTGAAAACGCAAACTTTGACGGCGCTGTAAACGCGTTGCGTGAGAAGTTCGGAACGAGTGTTATTCCGGTCCAGATTCCAATCGGAGCGGCTGATAAATTTCAAGGAATAGTCGATGTCCTCAAGAACAAGGCTTACGTTTTCGAAGGCGGGAAAATGGTAGAAAAACCGGTCCCGGCTGATTTAGTTAACAAAGTCGATGAATATAAGATGATGTTGGTTGAGTCGGTGGCTGAAACCGATGATGATCTACTCACCAAATATCTGGACGGGCAGGAGTTAACAGCTGAAGAATTATTGAGCGGAGCGCGACGGGGGACTATTAACGGGCAGTTAGTACCGGTAATGGCCGTTTCGTCGTTGAAAAACATCGGAATCACCAATTTGTTGGATGTGGTTACGGAATTCCTACCTTCACCGGTTGATCGCGGTGAAATCCAAGGGGTTCAAGAAGGTGAAAAAAGAAAGCCTTCGGATACCGAACCTTTCTCGGCTCTGGTCTTCAAGACCATGGCTGACCCATTTGTCGGTAAACTCACTTTATTTAGAGTCTTTTCCGGAGTGATTAAATCGGATTCGCAGGTCTACAATTCCAGTAAGGGTAAGAGCGAGCGGATCGGTCAATTATTTATCATTAAAGGAAAGACACAGGAGCCCACCACCGAGTTGGGAGCGGGAGATGTAGGGGGCGTCGCCAAATTACAAGAAGTCTATACCGGGGATACCCTTTGCGATAAGGATAAACAGATTGTCTTTCCGACGATTGAGTTTCCCAAACCGAAGCTCTCTTTGGCGGTGGAGCCGAAAGCTAAGGGCGATGAAGAGAAAATCGGCACCGGACTGGCCCGTCTTACCGAAGAAGACCCAACTTTCCAGGTTGTCAAAGATCCGGTGACCCATGAATTCGTTGCTTCCGGTATGGGCGATCTGCATATCGAAGTAATCACCAGCAAGCTGCATAAAAAATTTGGAGTTGACGTTAATCTGAAGGCTCCGAAGATTGCTTATAAAGAAACTATTAAAGGCGCTACCAAAGTTGAAGGTAAGCATAAAAAACAAAGCGGCGGCCGGGGACAATTCGGTCATGTTTGGCTTGAACTAAACCCATTGCCGGGTGGGACCTTTGAATTTGTAGATAAAATCTTCGGAGGCTCAGTACCTCAAAACTACCGTCCGGCGGTTGAAAAAGGAGTCCGCGAGAC
>JBLNDC010000243.1:0-10856 GCA_050261255.1 Bacteroidota bacterium | reverse complement strand
TTATCGCTGAGGCCAAGAAACATATGACTGAAGATGAAGAGTAACAAAAATGAGCCGGGGAAAAACCCCGGTTTTTTGTTTTACGCCTAAGGTTAACACCGTTTTAATATTCGAGGGTGTTAGGTTTTAATTAATTAAAGCCGAAGATATTATGAGGGCGCCTTATAGCGCCATCTATAACGGCAACGGAGGGTTTTTGGGTGAAGTTAAAGCTGATGCTGGGGCTCGCAATTTATCTATCGTTAATCATTCCGTTTGGGGTTGAAGCAGTATCCAAGCCGGAATTCGTTATTTTTACACCTGGTTTTTGGGGAAGCATGGACCGGTTGCCCACTAAGGACCCTAGTTGGCTGGAGCAATCCCCTTACCCGCATTACCGAAAACATCAAAGATCCGCTTTTTTGGCAGGCCCGGATTATCGGCCAATTCCCCAAAAGTATCAGGCCTTAGGGGAAGGACCGTCAATTACTAAACTGTTGCTCTGTTCTTATAAGTTGATGGAAAAAGAACTGGGCTTTTGGGCGTCTCGTGAGAATAAACGGGCGGGAAGGGAAAAAATCAAAATTTTCGATGATTGGCAGGTTTTAGAGGATAATGGCGCCGCGGTGGCCGATATTAATATCATTTATTTAAAATACGACTGGCGCCTGGATTTGCCTTTAATGAGCAAGCACTATGCCGGCCCGTTGTTGGATTTGATCGACCGTCAATGGCCCGGAGCCAAAATTCATTGGATCGGACATAGTCTGGGAGGTTTATTCGGTCGTTATGTGGCGACCGACTACCCTGGGAAGTTAGCTTCTTTGATTTCAATTGGCGGCCCCCAATATGGAATCTATGAAATTGGCAAACAGCGTCGGGGAGAAAGGGTTACTTTCGAGGGGCGCAAATACATTGAACGTTCCCAGGAGATCGGGCTCAAGTTGGCGGAGAGGTTCTTTTTCGGTGAAGGTATCGTTGAAACCGGAAAGGAGTTTACCGCTACAGCAGCTCGTTTTGCTGAGGAATATGCGCCAATCTTCAGATGGCTGGATCCGGGCGAAAATTTGTTGGAGGATGGATTTGGCGGCCCAGTTAAGCTGAGAGACGCCGTCCCCGAACATGCCATTGCCCTTTATGGTTTGGGGTATGGCTCCTACGACTTCCAAGGCGATTACCATCCCGAGATTCTTTCCAATGAAAGAGTTGGTCCGGCGATTGAGCCGGAGCCGGATCATCTTCAATATGCCCTTTCCGGGGATGGCCGGGTCGATCCTTTCAGCGCGCGAGGCCCGTTCGGAAAAACGATTTGCTTGGGAAAGGATTTGCCTCATGGCAATATGATGTGGTCATCGTTGGTGCTGACTATGATCATTGACCGTTATTATTTTGGGGGAGCAATGCCCGAGTCGGACATAATGTTGGAATTTCGGCGGACCGGAGCTACATGGGAAGAGAAGGAGCGGATGTACGAATGGCTCCTCAAAACACGGGAAGTTTGGGAACAATAACAATGGTATTAGGCATTATCGAGAGTGAATTCTATTGCATTTTTTGGAATTCATGTTACAATATAATTAGTGCCTGAACTTAGGTTTGCAATGGTAACCACAGATCTGTCCACCCAGAATCTCCTTCCCATGGCTAGCCCTAGGAAAAAGGCCTATATCAGCCCATAGGGCTAGAAATTCAGGAGGTTTTTAATGTACCAAGACAAGACTTTAACTTGTAAAGAGTGTGGCCAGGAATTTGTTTTTACAGCTAATGAACAAGAGTTTTACGCCAACAAGGGTTTCCAAAACGAACCGGGCCGGTGTCCGTCTTGCCGCGCTACCCGCAAACAACAACGCGGCGGCAGCAGTGGACCTCGGCAAATGTACTCGGTAGTATGTTCTAATTGCGGCGCCAATACTCAGGTTCCGTTCAAACCGAGCGGCGATCGTCCTGTATACTGCCGTGATTGCTTTCAAGCTCAAAGATAAAATGACTGTGGCATCTGTCCAGTGATTTAATCCTATCGATGAAAAAGTGGGTCGGAATTCAACCGGCCCATTTTTATTTATTAAACAAGAAAGCGTAATTTAAAACCATACGCTTTCTTGTTGTTTAGATGTAACAGGCCCGCTAAACTTCCTTTGATAAGGGCTTTTCCGGGTTAATTATAAAATTGACCGGCGAGAGGTATGAGTTTTTTGGGGGAAGGGGATACTTTTAAAAAAAGGAAGGGTGATTGAGATTGAAAATTAGGGATATCATGACTGACGATGTGGCGGTGGTTTCGCCCGACAGTACGGTACTCGAAGTTGCGCAGTTAATGCAGAAGCATGACGTCGGGGCTGTTCCCGTTTGTGAGGGAGCAAATATCGTCGGATTGGTGACGGATCGGGATATTGTAGTTCGGAATATCGCCCACGGGAAAGATCCCCATCAAACCCCGGTCAAAGATGTAATGACCACTCAGGTTAAATCGGCCAACCCGGAAATGAGCCTAAGCCAAGCTGCTGGAATAATGGCGGCACAACAGATCAGGCGTTTACCGGTGGTTGATGAAAATCGCTTGGTGGGGATGGTATCATTAGGTGATTTGGCGACCAAAGCCAAATACGATGTGGAGCTAGGGACAACTTTAGGTGAGATTTCGCTCCCCTCCGAACCGGAGAAAATATAAGGTGGAAAAGAAGTTTTCTTTTATTAACCGAAAACGTCCGGCAGTCGAAGGTCTGATTGAGGATTTTTTAGGACCGGTCGGCCAATTAGATGAGATTATCAGTGGTAACCCCTTACCTTTTGCAAAAGAAGCAAAGGCTGAGGACGAAGATGATCGTGATTGGAAATCTAAGAATAAGCCGGGGTAACTACCCCGGTCTATTATTAACTTCATTGAAAATTGCCGATGATATGCAGGAAACGAATCTGTTTCCAGTTATAGGTTTGAGCTAGGTTAGCGTTATAACGGTCAATGGAATGGGCGGAGACATAAATACCTTCGATTCCAATTGGTTCAAATTTAGTCACCACCAAGGTATGGTTGAAACGGCCTGCTTGATAGGAGAGTTGAATCAAATCCCCGATCCCCACATTGGCAGGAATGGTTTCCACAGCAAATGGCCCTTTAGTTCGGTTGGAAATTAAAAAGTTATATAAAAAATCAACCCCGGTCCAGGAGGGTGACTTGCGGTTGGGGTCGATATAATACCAACCGAGAGTCGGGTGATAATTCATACTGGCCCCACCTGCCAAAAGGACCTGAGAAGCGAAGTTGGTGCAATCCCCGCCTAGCTGAGAATAATCATAAAATCTTGGATTGCGAAGAAGCGCCCATTGGGTGGCATAGTTTAATGCGGCTTCCCGGTTATACGGAAGGTAACCCAGGTTATTCAGCATTTTGAATACCCCTGAACTTAATATATGAGCGTCGACCGGGAAATGCTTTTTTGTTCTTTAAATTTTTTCTAGCGCTCTTCGTTACGCTTGCCTAAGTTCTCCACATTTAAAGTCTTGCTTATCTGACGCAATTCTTCTTCAAACTTACTCAATTCAGCGACGATTTTTGAAAAAGAATTGGTAAAACGATTGTCTTGCTTAACGACTTCTTGCAGTAACTGGCGGGCGCTTTCCAGCCGGTTAGCCGCCTGGATGACTTTGGTTTCCTCTAAAGTACCCAACGAATCTCCTCCATTGAATCTTATTTATTACAGTATTTAACGGCAGGGTTGATTTTAACCACAAAACACTAATAAATCTTTTAATAACCTGACCTGCTGGGCCAGTCACTATCTATTGTGGTCAAAGGATTTATTAAGGTAATTATGCAATTTCCTCAATTAACAAGGATGACGTAAATTATTTTTGAACCATGATTAAAGGGAAAAACCGGGAGGAAACGAATTATATAAACCAATATTATTATAAGCTAAATAGAAGGAGACTTTTATGGCGGACCATAAATTGTTATCATTGGATGAAGCATTGAAATTGTCCCGGAATGAAGTGGTGGAGCTTCACAAGGAATATTTAAACGGTAGTTTAGTGAGTCTAATGTCTTTGATTAACTTTACCAAACAATTTGTCAAAGCCGAAGGGGTCAAGGTTTGGGATAGCGAAGGCCGGGAGTACCTAGATTTTTTAGGAGGTTATGGAGCGCTTAACTTGGGGCACAATCATCCCCGTATTTTAGCGGCTCTTACTAAGGCCAGTCAACAACCAAATTTGTTGCAGGCCTCACTGAATACTTTGGCGGGAGCATTAGCTCATAACCTGGCCCAAATCACTCCCGGCAACTTACAACGGAGCTTTTTTGGTAATAGCGGCGCCGAAGCGGTTGAAGGCGCCCTCAAACTGGCGCGGATCGCTACCGGAAAAACCAAAATCATCTCCGCCTTAAATTCCTTTCATGGAAAATCTTTCGGCACGCTAAGCGCCACCGGGAAGGAGAAATACCAGAAACCATTTCAGCCGTTGGTCCCGGGTTTTGATTATTTCCCCTTCGGGGATCTTGGGGCTTTGGAGAAGCTGTTGCTGCCCCAAGACACGGCGGCAGTCATTTTAGAACCGATCCAAGGCGAGGGTGGAATCATTTTACCTCCGGCCGGCTTTTTAAAGGGCGTCCGGGAGTTATGCTCTAAATATGGCGCATTATTGATCGTGGATGAGATTCAGACCGGTTTCGGACGGACCGGTAAACTCTTTGCCTGTGAACATGAGGGCGTGGAACCGGATATCCTCTGTCTTGCCAAATCGCTAGGGGGCGGAGTGATGCCGATTGGGGTTTATTTGGCGAGCGACGCTATTTGGAAGAAAGGCTACGGCGCGATTGAACGGGCGACTTTACACAGTTCCACCTTTGGCGGTAATAGTATGGCTTGCGCCGCCGGGTTGGCTGCTTTGGAAGTCATCCTTGATGAGGGCTTAACGGAAAAAGCAGCAGAGTTAGGAGATTATTTTTTAACTAAATTAAGGGAGTTGCAAAAAAAATACACCTTAGTCAAAGAAGTCCGAGGGATCGGCCTCTTCATCGGCCTGGAATTTGAACAACCCGAGGGGTGGTTGGATAAGGCGACCGGCGGCAAATTGAGTGAGACTGCCCGTGAATATACCGGCGCCATGGTGGCCGGGGAACTTTTGAATAAACACGGCATTATTACCGCTTATACTCTGAATAATCCCAATGTGATCCGGTTGGAGCCACCGCTGATCGTGGAGAAGGCGGAGATTGACCGGGTAGTTGAGGCGTTGGCCGATATTTTTGAACGGAACCGGAACTTTTTCAGCTTGGCGCTGGAAACTGGGAAGGGACTTTTGAAGATGAAGAAATGAATTCGGGAACAAGTTAAAAGGGGCTAATACCTGAATTCGGCTGCTGATTTATGTAGATAAGGAATATTTTGTTACTCTTCTTGTGCTAAACATGAAAGAAGCCACCCGTTGGGGTGGCTCTTTTAGGTGTTATTCTTGTATAGTTACAATCAACGTCATGGTTACTCTCTTTCGAACGCCCCCAGATCCGGCGCCGCGCCCTTATAAGGAAGGCCGACGTTGACTCCTTTATCAATCAAATCACTGCCGGATACAAGTTTTGCGAAATCATTATTCGGCAGACTGCCGTCGGGGTTTCGGGGAGCCATAGCCAATGCTTCGGCTATACTCATGAAATCTTCAGCTGATGCAGTCACCGAAAGGTTCCAACTATTGTTCTGCTGAATCGCGGCTGAAGAGAATTCGTATTCCATTCCGCCACGGTGGGCGAAGGAGACGTTATTTTTAAATTCGTTGATTGCTCCGGATTCCGGATTATCCTCAAACATATAATTATAGCCGTTTCCGAAAGCTAAATTATTATGGAGAATTACGCCGCCTTTATGGCTGTTCTGGTCAAAACCTTTTCTGGATTTAAAATAACAGTCAAAGACAACACAATTCTTGACGATGTGAGTGCCTTTTGAGGAACCTCCGGTACCGTTTCCGCCAAGTTTAAAGCCGTTACCATTGCCTTGGAAAGAACTCATCGGTTTTCCCATTTTAGCCTGGTAAATGGCATCAAAGTCCGCTCTATCCCCGCTATGCCAGGCCCAGCAATTGATAATCTCGACCGGCCAATCGGTTTCGTATAGATCCCAAGCGTCATCGGAGTTCCGCCAAGCGCGGCAGCCGATAAATTTATTGCCTTTGCCGTTATGCATCTTACAAGCGAACCCGTCCGCATCGCTGCCCATATTGTCAAAGTCAAAGTTAAGATAGGAATCGCAATTGATAATTTCATTATAGGCGCATAACATACCATCGGGATTTTCCGTTTCATGGCCGAATCCTAACTGGATACCGCTATCGCCGTTGTGGTGGAAAACACACATTTCGATCTTGTTGTAACTTCCTTCGACCTTGATTCCATTATCTCCGGCGTAACAGATTTCAAGTCCTTTAATATACCAGTAGTTTCCTGTTAAATTAATCCCTCTATTTGCTGAAGCGTAGGGTTGGTTTGAATAATTTAGGACCGGCTTTTCTCCGGGAAAGGCAAAGATATTGATCCGATTGGATGCCGTACCGGACTGGGAAAGGGTAACCGTTGAATTATAATTATAGGTTCCGCCCCGTAAATAAATAGTGCTTCCCGGCGCTGCGGCAACTTGAACCGCTTTGGATAACGAATAGAACGGCAGGGCAAAGGTGCCGGGGTTATTATCGTTTCCAAACGGCGCCACATCGACTGCCCCTACAACAGGTGTCTGAGTCGGCGTCGGTGTCGGCGTAACGGTAGGAGTCGGCGTAGCGGTAGCCGTCGCCGTCGGGGTCGGTGTTACCGTAGGTGTAGGCGTCGTCGTCGGAGTAGCGGTGGGCGTGGCTGTTACTGTAGGTGTCGGAGTCGGTGTCGGTACCGTTTCCTCGGCTTCGACAATTACCTCGTCGAACTCGGCGCCGGCATAAGAGGCCCATAAACCGATTTTCCCGGCGCTGAATGTTGAATCGGTGGCTGATAATTCCAGATTGCCATCGACATAACATTGTAAAGTATTGTTATTTACCGCTAACTTTAAGGTATACCAGGTTCCGATTTGAACAGTAAAACTTTTTGAGGCTAAAACTGTACTGCCTCCGCTCTTTCTTACACCAAGTTCCAACTTGTTGGCGCTGGTAAGGGTCGCAAAATAAAAATTGCTGGTGCTGCTAAACCTTGCCAAGACACCAATGGGACGAGCTGAACCGTTGAAACTGAGCGGTTTCGCCTTAACCGTAACGGAATAGTTATTCCAAGAAGATGAACCGGTGTAAACATAGGCGTTGGCGGATGTACTGGATTGTTTTAGGACTTTAGAACCATCAGTCACCACCGACCAAGTTCCGCCGCTTTTACTCCAGCCGGTATAGTTGCCGTCTTCGAAATTATCTGTAAAAATCGCAGCGGCGTTCACAGCGTTTTGGATTGGAGGGTAGAGGATTATTCCCAGAATTAGTACCAGTGATATAATCGCTAGAAATTTCGGATTAAATTTCATTGGAAACCTCCTTTAATAGTTTTATAGCTTTTATCTTTGAGGGTAAACCTTTTTGAGTTTACATCCCTCCTTTCCAGCCTTAGGAGAAATTAAAAGTGTTTGTTTTAAAATGATTATGACATTATCATTAATAACAGGTTAAAAGTTGGTTAAATATGTACGCACCTATTATACTATAACTTTACATAAAATAATACAAATTTTTAACGGTTTAAGGTAATTATGAAATTCCCTCACATAATAAAAAAAGGCTGCTTTTAAGCAGCCTAAAGAAAAAGCGAGAATGTAGATTAGGGATTGATCTTTCCGGAACCGGCGCCGGAGGTCACGGTAGATTTGACACTACCGGTGGCGGTCAATGAATAGCTGTAGGGCGGATTGTAAGAAGTCGTGGATGAAGTCGGCATACTGCCGGTGCAGTTAATGTACTGATTGCCGACTAAATGCCAGTAACCTACATTGTCACTGTCCCAAGAGCCAATCGGATCATCGGAATTTTCGAAGACGTTGTTTTCGATCCGGAGTTTAGCCCCCATCCGGCTGTTGATTCCAGTGGTCGTAATCCCGTAGTAATAATTGTTGAAGATATGGCCTGTTCCAAAGCGATAACTTGGCAACCTGGAATTACAGTTTCTAAAGTAGTTATGATTGTAAGTGATTCTTCGGTCATAGTTATCGCTGTCGGAGGAACCGACCAGGCTAGTCTTGTAGCTGTCGTACATGTAATTCCAGGAGAAGGTCATGTAAGCGCTGTCTTTCTTAGCGTCAAGCAAACCGTCATAATAGTCTTTATCATGGCTTAAGTCATTGTATAAGGTGCAATGGTCGACCCAGACATTCCGGACTGGTCCCTCAATGCTGATGCAATCCTTGTCACCGGTGTCAACATGGTGAATTCTTAGATTGCGAATGATAATATTATTGGCGCGGACGATCTTGATGCCGATACCGTTAAATTCGCCACTGGAGCCGTTGCCGAGGATCGAGATGTTGTTAACGTCTTTGATATCGATCTTGCTCAAACCGCCGGAATTGGACTCGGTAATGGTGCCGGCAACACGGATGATTCTCGGCCCACCTTGTTTGATGGCGTTTTGCAAGTCGGTGCCATTATAAACGGTAACGGTTGGACCGCCGGAGCCGCCGGTGGTGCCGCCGTTAAGGGTTGCAAAACCCACTAAACCGCTGGGAGGTGTACCGCCTCCGCCGGTCGGTGTGGGAGTAGGACGAGGGGGAGTCGGGGTCGGTCCTACAGTCGAAGTCGGTGTTGGGCCCGGTGTCGAAGTTCCACCGCCAAGGTTATCGACGACAACATCGTCAAAATTGACAGCAGCCTTCCAACCGATCAAGCCGGCCACGCCCGAGGTTCGGCCGGTGGTGGAGGCTGTTAGTTGTTGAGTTCCGTTAACAAATGCAGTAAGGGTGGAACCGGATACTTCCAGTTTAATAGTATACCAGGTATTAGTAGCAAAAGTCATGCTTTTGGAGGCTAAAGTTGTAGTGCTGCCGTTTATTTTTTTGCGTAATTCAATTTTGGCGCTTTCGATAGCGACTGCGTAATAATTATTGCCGTCCGCCATCCGGGCGCAAACCAAAGCCCGGTTGGAACCGTTAAAGTTAGTCACTTTGACTCTGGCTTGCACTGATTGATCGGTCCAGGACGAGGTTTTGGACCAGGCCCGACCTTCAGAGCTGGTGCTTGATTGACGAAAAACTCTGGATCCATCGGTCGTAATCGACCAGGAGCCATTCTGGGTGGTCCAGTTATTATAGTTCCCGGATTCAAAATTGTCGCTAAATACTACGGCTCCCATAACGGGAATGGATGTAAAAATCATTAGACACACCAAGCTTAAAACCAATAAAACATTTTTTTTCATGCCAGTCCTCCTTTAAATTTTAATAAATTTCCCCTATCATAGATGAACAGGCATTTAATTAAGTGAATTAAGGATTGATCTTTCCGGAACCCGCGCCGGAAGTTACGGTAGATTTTACACTTCCGGTAGCGGTCAGTGAATAACTGTAGGCGGGCGCACATACCTCCTTTTCTTGATTTTCCGATACTAGGTTTAATTCATAATCCCGGTTTTAACAACCACCCCCTTTCGATATATCAATATATATGCAGGAGCAGCAAATTTTTTGTATATACATTGCATATATTGATATGTACAAATATAAACAAAAAAATGGCCCCAACCTCTAATAATTTGGGAATTGATTGTTTGAAACTAAATTAAATTTTAAATTATGAATTTTGCAGAAAAACCAGGTGTCTTTCGTAGAAAAGTGAGGTAGTAACTCGCTGTTAGATTAGGGGTGAACTTATCATAACACCTAAAAGATAAAATTGCTTGTTATCTCGTAACTAAGATCACAAAAAAAATAATCAATATTAACTCCAAATTAATCCGGTGTTAACATTATTTTAACATTATTTGAGTTGTCAGTCAATATTATCTTTAGTTAAAGAAAGTGTTTCAATACTTGATATATTTGGTAGTAAGACAATAATCGGCCTACGCGGCTCAAAAAAAAAAATCGGTGACACCGGTAAAATTTCATTTTGATGACATCACCAATTTCTAATGGGCACTAAGGGAAAGATTGGATTACCAGGTGTAAACCCATTTACTGGTCGGAATTCTCAGCTATCATATTCTGAAGTTCGGTTTCTAAAAAATCAAAAGCTTCAGGGTTCATCTGTTTGATAATGGTCGGCCGTAAGCTGTTGAATATATAGAAGTCGTCACCGATTTTGTTAGCGATTAACGAAAAAGACTTCCCATCGACAAGTTTGAAATCCACTTGGTATCTTGGTTGGTCAAGGCCATATTTGGCCAGATTATTTAGATCGTCGTCATTCTCATGGGTCCATAGGGCATTTAACCCATCAATAATTGAATTAATCTCCTTGGTTAGCAATTCTTTCCCGTAAGGTTCTGTTAGGTTCCATTTTCCGTTAGTATTAACCATACGATAAACTTGGCCTTGATTTGCTTTTATCGCCAACTCATAAACTTGTTCCTTAGCTACGTTCAAAACTTTCCGTTCCCGTAAATATGCAAGCTTCGGAGAAAGGTTGTTTTTAATATCTTTTCCGATTACCACCACATCCTGTTTCTCAGCTAAGCGGGCGTAATACATTTCAGGGATTGGGCTTTCGGACCCAAAGTTTAGAGTTACCGTTTTTTCTTGCTTGAGATGAATCACAATGGTTAAAACCGGTTTGTCCAGACCATATTCAGATAAATCCACCACATTTTTTATGATAGTGGGAGTTCTAATTTCTTTTAATGAAGCGGTCATTATGGAGATGGTTCCGGGGTCGGTAATGTCCTCGACAGGAACGGTAATAACCCAATTATTATCAGGATTTTT
>JBLNDC010000242.1:0-2512 GCA_050261255.1 Bacteroidota bacterium | reverse complement strand
GATGGAACCAGCCGAACCGGGAATCATGAAACGGAAACCCCGTAAGAAAGAAGAAGGGATTTTCGTTAAAGGAATGAAACGGACCATTCTCTTTGAGGGTTTTTTGATTGGCGCCTTTACCTTACTTGCGTTTTATAGCGGAACTTACTTTGACGGATCGCTTGAGCAGGGTCGGACTATGGCCTTTGCCACATTAAGTTTGTCTCAATTATTCCATGTCTTCAATTTCCGGTCGGTGAAAGATTCGATCTTTGAAAGAGGGATGATCATTAATAAGTTCTTAATCGGAGCTTCGGTCTTCTCAGGGTTGCTCCAATTGGCGGTGATGTTAATCCCTGCGTTCCAACCGGTTTTTAAAGTGGTTCCCCTTGACTTCAACCATTGGCTGACAGTGTTTGTTCTTGCAGCTTCAACCATACCGATGGTGGAAATCTGGAAACTCATCTATTTTAAGCATTTCTGCAAGGACTGTTGATTTTAATTAAAGTTAAGGTTGGAACAGGCACACATATCGGCTATAATAGATTTGGATCTTTAATCGCAAAGGAGTGGGACCGGGTGGAAACGAATTCAGGGAAGGAACACCGCCGGCATTTAAGGATAATTGCTAAATCAATCATTGTATCGTTGACCGATAAACATGCCGATCAACAAATAACCGGATTTCTAAAGGATATTAGTGAAGGCGGAATGAAGATTCAGAAAATTTCCGCTAAACGTCAAGTGGAAAAAGGCGAGTATCATTGCGAATTCGTATTGCCTGATTCCGGTAAGATTGACGTTTTGGTTGAAGTGTTAGGATTTGGATATGAAGATGAGAAGTTTAGCGAACACTTGATCCGGATGAGGTTTTTAGACCTTGACCCGGCGACAAAAGATAAAATTGAGAAGTATATAGCTAACAATCGCACCGAAACTGAAACGACCGACTAGGCTCGTTTCAGTTTTTAAGAGCGGATTGGTGATCGGGTTGCAAGTCTAGGAATAAAAGTGGAAATAATAATTGGGGACTAACTTAATTAAAGGGTTTTAACGGTTTGATAAATTGACAGTTTTTTGCTTCAATACCATATTTATTTGGATGTTTTTCTAAATTCGAAAAGGATTTTAGAACATGGCTGTGGAATCAATTATCCCTAATCGATTGGGAAGAATAGTGAAATATAGCTTCTAAATATGGTAATCCTGATCTTGGTTTTGAATCTTTTTCATTGAAAGAACGGATTTGAGATATTAAATGCAACCAATAATTTTAGCATCAGCTTCACCACGACGAATTGAGATCTTGAATCAACTCGGCCTTGATTTCCAAGTAATTCCTAGTGAGGTTTCGGAAGTAATACCCGAAAAGTCAACCACCCCGCAAGAGCTGGTTACCAAACTAGCCTTGCATAAGGCTTCCGATGTAGCCCGCAAGGTGGAACGAGGTTTGGTTATCGGCGCCGATACACTGGTGGTCTTGGAAGATATTATTTTTGGAAAACCTTCCGGCCCAGCCGAAGCGGTAAAGATGTTATCCATCTTAAACGGAAAGTTTCATTCGGTTTATACAGGAATTGCAATGATTCAGGTCCCCTCCGGCCAAACGGAGGTAGGATACTCCGAAACCAAAGTGAAGTTTAGATCGTTATCCAAAGAGGAGATTCAGTCCTATGCAGCCACCGGAGAACCTTTAGATAAAGCCGGGGCTTACGGTATTCAAGGCAAAGGCGGGGTTTTGGTCGAAAGAATCGAAGGTTGTTATTTTAATGTAGTAGGACTGCCTTTGAGTAAACTAGCGGAAATGCTTCAAAAGTTTGAAATATCAATTTGGCGATAACAGTAAACAATGACATGATCAGTAAACAAATCGTTGTTTTCGTAATGATAAACTAATAATTGATCACTGATTACTGTTAACTGATCACTGTCGATCGGGGTGATGCTGTGGATAGCCGGGTTACCATTAAGGATCTTCCTTTGGAAGAGCGTCCTAGGGAAAGGCTGGTTCAATTTGGCCCAGAACATCTCTCCACTGCCGAGTTAATCGCGATTATTTTACGAACCGGAACCGCCAATCACTCCGCGGTTGATTTGGGTAAAGAATTGTTAGCGACTTATAAGGACCTTCGCGGAATCGCCAAGGCTTCCTTGGCGGAACTGGCGGACCAGACCGGAATAGGCCAGGCCAAAGCGGTCCAACTTAAAGCAGCCTTTGAACTAGGAAGGAGAGTGCTCACTAGTAATCCGTTTCAGTTACCCAGCATTAGAAAACCCGGAGATGCTTATGACTTGTTAAAAGCGAGTTTTCAGGATCTTGACCGGGAACACTTTAAGGTGGTCCATTTGAACACCAAAAACCAAGTGTTAAAGGTGGAGACTACAGCGGTTGGAATTTTAAGTTCTTCACCGGTCCATCCGCGGGAAGTATTTAAAGAAGCAGTTAAAATGAGTAGCGCCGGGTTGATTTTAGCCCATAATCATCCTAGCGGTGATCCTACCCCCAGCCAGGATGATTTGTTACTGACCAAGC
>JBLNDC010000241.1:0-8641 GCA_050261255.1 Bacteroidota bacterium | reverse complement strand
GAAGACAGAAGACAGAAGACAGAAGACAGAAGTCTAGTACATCCGTAAGATTATGGTAGTATACACAAGCCTAGTTCGAAAGCGGAAAGAAAAAACAGGGTGGTGATTGAGCCACCCTGTTTTGGATCTCATTAAGCCGTATAGGTTGAAGCTGAGGTGCTGCCGCCTCGGCCGGTCCAGTTGGTGTGGAAGAATTCACCACGTTGTTTATCGGTCCGTTCATAGGTGTGGGCTCCGAAATAGTCCCGCTGGGCCTGGAGCAGATTAGCCGGGAGCCTTTCACAACGGAAACCGTCGTAGTAACAAAGGGCGGTGGTAAATGCCGGCACCGGAATGCCATTGGTTAAGGCAGTGGCGCAGACTCTTCTCCAACCTTCTTGAGCTGATTCAACCTTCTCTTTGAAGAATGGGTCAAGCAGCAGATTGGTCAAGCCGGGATTTTTATCGAAAGCCTCTTTAATTTTACCAAGGAAGACGGAGCGGATAATACAACCGCCGCGCCACATTAGTGCGATTCCACCGTAATTTAGGTTCCAACCGTAGGTTTTAGCCGCAGTCCGCATCAAAGTGTAACCTTGGGCGTAAGAGACCAGTTTTGACGCATAGAGGGCGTTTTTAATATCATTGATAAAGGCTTTCTTGTTACCCTCAAACTTAGGTTTCGGGCCGGAAAGGACTTTGGAGGCGGCTACGCGCTCTTCTTTCATCGCCGACAAGCAGCGGGCGAATACCGCTTCACCGATAAGGGTAAGCGGAACGCCTTCGTCAAGGGCTGCAATACCGGTCCATTTACCGGTTCCCTTTTGGCCTGCGGTGTCAAGGATCTTATCAACCAGCGGTTTGCCATCCTCGTCTTTAACGGCCAGGATATCACGGGTGATTTCAATTAAGTAGCTGTCCAATTCACCTTGGTTCCATTCTTTAAAGACTTCATGCATCTCATCGGCTGACATTCCCAATAAATCACGCATTAATTGATAGGCTTCACAAATTAGCTGCATATCGCCATATTCAATTCCGTTATGGACCATTTTTACGAAGTGGCCGGCGCCGTTTTCACCGACCCAATCACAGCAAGGACTCCCATCGGAAACTTTAGCGCAGATCGATTGAAAGATCGATTTTACATGGGGCCAGGCAGCCGGTGAACCGCCAGGCATCATGCTCGGCCCTTTTAAAGCGCCTTCTTCGCCGCCGGAGACTCCGGTGCCGATGTATAATAAACCTTTTTCTTCAAGATATTTAGTGCGACGAATCGTATCGGGGAAATGGGAGTTTCCGCCGTCGATAATGATGTCGCCTTTTTCCAAATGAGGGATTAGCAATTCGATAAAATCATCCACCGGTTTACCTGCTTTGACCATTATCATCACCCGGCGGGGAGTTTTTAAGTTGGCGATCAGTTCTTCGATGGAATAGGTGCCGATAATATTTTTGCCTTTCGCCCGTCCTTCTACAAAATTTTTAACCTTTTCGGTGGTTCGGTTATAAACCGCTACAGTGAAGCCTTTGCTTTCCATGTTCATAACCAGGTTTTCACCCATAACCGCCAAACCGATTAAGCCAATATCAGCCTTACTCATTAACACATCCTCCTCGTTTTAATTATAAGTAGGTACACAATGCATGGTAGAAATATTCGATATAACCCACATTTCTCCTACTTTGTAACAATTTTTTTAAAATTATTAGCTTGGGATAGACGCTCAATTATGCTCTTCATTTAATTCATCTATGGTCAAGGTATAGCTAGGCAGAAATTTATCCAAAAAATATTTGACCTCCGGCCGGGGTATTCCTTGGATATATCGATGGAGTGTTTTTTCCGCCTTTTGAAAGTCCTTATTGCCGTGTTTTAGTTCTTGCAAACACTTTAGATAAGCGCTAATTTTGTCCGCTGCTTTTACTAGTTCGATTTCATCCTGGTTTGGCTTTGGGAAAACGAGCGGGTGGTATGTTGGTTGCAATTCTTCCGGGAGCATGCCGAATAACTTTTCACGGGCGATATTTTCAATGTCGGAAAAAGATTGATGAATGGCTTCATTAAAATATTTGATCGGGGCTGGAAGATCGCCGACGATTACTTCCCCTATTTCATGATATAAAGCAAGGACTGCTACACGTTCCGGGTTGACACTGCCTTGGTAAAAAGTATTCTTAATAACCGCTAAAGCGTGGGCGATTACGGCAACTTCGAAACTGTGCTCCTGGATGTTTTCCAATTCAGTATTGCGCATTAACCCCCAACGGTTAATATATTTCATCTTTGATAAGTAAGCAAAAAAGTGGGACATTAAATCCTCCGTAATATTTTAATGCTATTGCTGTATGCCCGATTGATATATTAGTTTTTTTTCAGCTCTATTCACCATATCTGTAATTCTCGGTTGGCCCGATAAATCCTCCCAATAATAGAAGATGACTAAGGTTTGATTAAAAAAAGAAGGTGTAATCCGTTACCCTCTTTTTAGTTGCATCTGATATAATATTATTTGACCGTTTTTCGTCCAAGGTTCAAAGCCAAAAAGTTTAAAGTCTGGTTTTGTCTTTATCTTTCACCTTTCAAGCCTTTAACTTTCGGACTTTTTAACCTTATCTAAGGCGGGTTAATAAATGGTGACTTACTGCCGCCAAAGGTTGCTGAAATAGGATAACCAGCACCACCGGCACAGCGGTGATTTCCGGGAAGTAGTTTAAGGCGAGTACCAGACCGGCAGTATTATTGCGCATACCTACTGAAAAAACAAAGGTATTGATTATATCGGGTGAAAATTTAAATAAACGCGCATAAGCGAATCCGATTAGATATCCGGAACACCCCATGATGAAAACCAGAATTGCTATATTTGAAATGGAGGACTTTAGCAAACTCAACGAATTCCAGGCTGCCGCCAGATTAACGGCGACAATTATCCCCAAAAAAAGTTTGGAAGATGGTCCGGTCACGAATTTCAAGTTTCTACTAATTTCTCCTTTGGTTAGATCGTGAAGTGTCATTCCAATGATAGTAGGTACTACAATCATCCAAGCAAGTCCCCACATCAATGAAGGAATGTTAAATTGGACTTTTTGGCCAATTGTAACAAGCATAATAAGGGGAACCACCATTGGCGAAAGAATGGTATCGGTAATTACCGTAGTTAAGGCTAGGGGGACATTCCCTCCGGAGATGCTGGTCCACATGGTGGATGCCACCCCAATTGGGGCAGCGGTTATCAAGACAATTCCGGCCTGTAATAAAGGTTGTCCGGGTAAAAAGATTCGGGCCAAGATCAAAGCCATGAACGGCAGGAAAAGATGGAGCAGTCCCATGATGGTCAATAATAAACCGGGGGCTTTGAATACTTTCTTAAAATCGCTGAAACTACAATTAAGGGAGACGGCAATTGTAATATAAGCAAAAAGATAGGGGACCCAACTTTTAATTAAAATGAAAAAACCATTAAATAATGCTCCCAAAGCGATCCCGGAACCTACTATAAAAAACATTCGCTTTTCAAAGAGCTGATTAAGTTGAATTCCCTTGCGCATGATAATCCAAGGTTTCATCGGTAAGTCCTCTTATTATTTTAAGATTTAAAACAGTAGATAGTAGAGACCAATGAATTTATTTACTTCGTGACTCGAAAAAGAATACCTGCTCATCGGATAAATTTAATATTTGTAGGAGGAAGACTTTTGGTAACACCGGAAGATTTAAAAGCTTTGCCGGACAGTCCCGGGGTTTATTTAATGAAAGACGCCGCCGGAAAAATCATTTATGTCGGAAAGGCTATTTCTTTAAAAAATAGGGTGCGTTCTTATTTTCAAGCATCGCGAAACCTGAGCCTCAGGATTCGTTCCATGGTGGAGCAGGTTGACCGATTCGAATACATTACCACCAGTTCCGAGGTGGAGGCCTTGGTGTTGGAGTGTAACTTAATTAAGGAGGAACATCCGAAATACAACATCCGCCTCCGCGACGACAAACAATACCCTTGGGTTAAAGTAACCATCAAAGAGAGTTTTCCGCAGATTTTTATCACCCGGAAGGTTAAACGAGATGGTAGCAAATATTATGGACCTTATACCGATGTCCGGGCTTTAAAGGAGACCTTCAGGTTGTTGCGGAGAATTTTCCCTTTACGCAGTTGCCGGCATGACCTTGACCGGGAACGGATCGAACGTCCTTGCTTAAACTTCCATATTAAACGCTGTCAGGCTCCTTGCTCTGGTAACATTTCGAAGAAAAGGTACCGCGAGATTATTGATGAAGTCTGTATGTTTCTCGAAGGCCGCCAAACTGAATTGTTGGTCAAATTACGGAGAGAGATGGAGAAGGCCGCCTCGGAACGTTTGTATGAGAAAGCGGCCTTGATCCGGGATGAGATTCGTGATATCGAAAAAGTCTTGGAAAAGCAAACAATTGTAGCGAACGTTTATGATGATATGGATGTTTTCGGAATAGCTCAAGACCGAAAAGGTAGTATGGTTCAAGTATTTCAGGTACGGCAGGGGAAATTGGTAGGGAGAGAGTATTTTCCCTTAACGGAAGGGGATGAGACCCCGCCGGAAGAAATATTGGAAGCTTTTTTGCCCCAATATTACGACAATGCCGGATTCGTTCCCAAAGAGGTGTTAATCCCATTCACCCTGGAAAGCATGGTGGCCTTAGGACAATGGCTGAGTGGCAGGCGCGGCTCCAAGGTTAGCCTGAGAGTGCCGAAAAAAGGGGAAAAAGCCGATTTGCTACGAATGGCCCAGGAAAACGCGGGAATTTTATTAAAGCAAGAAAGGGCCCATGAGGAACAAAGCATAATTCGGATTACTGAAATCCTTAATCAATTACAACAAGATCTGGGTTTGGATAAGCCGCCGTTAAGAATCGAAGGTTTTGACATTTCCAATATTCAAGGCCAAGCAGCTGTAGCTTCAATGGTAGTCTTTGAAAACGGCGTCCCGAAAGGCGGAGAATACCGGCGGTTTAAAATTCGGACCATTGAAGGCCCCAATGATTTTGCAATGCTCCAAGAGGCTGTGCGGCGACGGTTTCGCAAAGGATTAGAAGAGAGGCGGGAGGTGGCTACGGAATCCGGAAAGTTTGCCCGGTTTCCCGATTTGCTCTTAATCGACGGGGGCAAAGGGCAATTGTCCGCAGTTTCTGAGGTATTGACCGAATTGGGTTTAACCCACCTTAATGTGATTAGCTTGGCCAAACAAGAGGAGGAAATTTTTAAAACTGGAAGTAATGAACCGCTTAAACTTTCGCGCCGTTCCGAAAGTCTAATGCTTTTACAAAGGGTAAGGGATGAAGCCCATCGCTTCGCAATCACTTATCATAAAACACTGCGGGACAAACGGACTAAGGCCTCCAGTCTTGATTTGGTAATTGGGATTGGTACAAAGAAGAAGCAATTATTGTTAAAGCATTTTGGTTCGGTTAAACAAGTCAGAGAGGCTACGGTTGAAGAATTGATGCAAGTGGAAGGGATCAACCGTAAACTGGCGGAGAACATTAAAGAACAATTGGAACTATTATAGGGAAAAATAATTTGCCCATTGGATAACGGCTATGTTATGCTAAAGGAATCGGATTATAAGTCGGTTATATCAGGGAGGTCTGTTGATGATTCGTTGTATCGCTATTGATTTAGATGATACCTTACTCCGGTCTGATTTGACCATATCAACCTTTGATCAGGATGCGATCCGCAGGGCAATCCGAGAAGGAATCAAAGTGCTGCTCGCCTCGGGAAGGATGATTCAGTCAATGCGGCCCTATGTTCATGAATTGGAACTGGATGTTCCGGTGATCGCCTATAATGGAGCGATCATTCAGGAAGCGTTGTCCGGGAGAATTTTATATCATCGCCCGGTTCCGGCGGAAGAAGCCCGCGAATTAGTGCCGATCTTCCGTGAGGCCGGGATTCATTTAAACGCTTATATTAATGACGAGCTATATATGGATGAACTAACGGAGTGGGGCCAAAAATATGCGGCCAACGCCGGGGTTACTCCTCATCCGGTCGGTGACTTATGCAACTATTTAAATGGACCTTCTCATAAAATGTTGGCTGTTGGGGAAGTCGAAAAGATCGACCGGATTCAAAACCAACTTCGGGAAAAGTTTGGGGACAGACTGCAATTTATCAAGTCAAAGCCGACATATCTGGAGATATTGGCCCCGGGAGTATCGAAAGGCATGGCCCTTCAAGAATTGGCTAAAGGTTGGGGTATGGACCGGAATGAAGTCATGGCAATCGGGGACGCACCGAATGATCTCTCGATGATTACCTGGGCCGGCGCGGGAGTGGCGATTGGGAATGCTGCGCCGGTAGTCAAGGAAAAAGCGGTTTTAGTAGTAGCCGATCACGATCATAATGGAGTAGCTGAGGCTTTAGAGAAATTAGTTTTTAACTGAGTTCAAGAATGAAGAAATAATTAAAAGGGCTGATAGGCCCTTTTATTTTTATTATTGTTCACCAATAAATGGATTAGCCTCTAAACAACTGTGGGTTGGACCATGGATTGTTGTAAGAATTGCGCGACACTGGATATATCCTGTTGGACGGCGGGCGGCGCAGGCATGTAGTAGTTTTTAGACTGAGCATATTGGGCTATTAATTGTTGGGCTTGTTCGCATTGGGACCTGATTTGCAATAAGGCTTGCCTGATATCAGGGTTGCTTGCTTCGGTGGCCGATTTAGTAAATTCTACCGCGCTCATTTTGGCAAGATCCAATGCATCCAAGGTCATTTCACGGTCGGTATACATTTTTATCCTCCTTTAATTAAGTCTACTTTGTTAAATTGAAACCTACGTTTTGAAAATATAACGCGTTAAATCGTTCCTGATTATTTTCAAAACACATTTTTAATCATGGAATTCAACAAAGTAGATTTAACTGAGAAAATTCATTAAGCGACGGGCGTCATTAAATGCCTGTTGAGATTGTTGGTTGAAAAAGTTTTGCAATTGAGTATCGTTACAGTTTTTAGCGTATAACTGAAACTTTTTAGCATTTAAATCTTCCATGGCAATCAACTGTTTGAGGGTGTTTAATTCCATCTGGGTTACCTGCATCGTTTCTTTGTCACCTCCTTTAAGCTCCGTATATTATCTGTTTTAGGGAGCCGACTAATACCGGGATTTTTGAAGCAAGATCTGGATTGAAAACCGGATTTTACAACAATTGGAGGAAAACCATGGAAAGTAGGCGTTGGCCGAGGAGCAACGGGGTTTTGGAGAAATTAGGAAAGCTATTGAAAAAGCATGCTTCTAAAGATTTTATAAATTTAGCAACTGAAGATTCCCTTCTTTAAATTCCAGGGGATGGTTTTCCAATATTCCATACGGGTCTTGAAGGGGGGTTAAGACCGAATGTAAAGAAAGGATAAAAAAACGCAAGATTATTGTAAGGGAGAGAAGGAATCAATGGCAGGAAAAATCAAAAAAATGTCGAATATATATCTTATAAAATAAAGAAAAATTGATTCAGACCGTATCAAAGTCAGTCCGGGAAATGGATTGTTTTAAGGGTATAACAATAAACCACCGGAATCCAAAAACGGTCCGATCGAGTGGAGGTGATTTAGAGTATATTTTAACGTCTACATCTAGTATACCACAAATAGTTCAGTTATTCAATTTGTAGGAGGAAAACATAATGGCAAAAGTTGTTTTTGAACATGTTTACAAAAAGTTCTCCGGTGGAGTAGTTGCGGTAAAAGATGCCAACTTAGAGATTAAAGATAAAGAATTTATCGTTTTCGTAGGACCCTCTGGCTGTGGAAAAACCACTTCCTTGCGGATGGTCGCCGGTTTGGAAGAAATCTCCGAGGGTAACATTTATATTGGCGATACCTTGGTCAACAATGTTGCCCCAAAAGATCGCGACATCGCCATGGTCTTCCAGAACTATGCTCTTTATCCGCATATGGATGTATACAATAATATGGCTTTCGGACTCAAATTGCGTAAATTCCCCAAAAGCGAAATCGATCGCCGCGTTAAAGAAGCAGCTAAAATTCTGGGCATTGAAAACTTACTCGACCGGAAACCAAAAGCTCTCTCCGGCGGTCAAAGACAAAGGGTGGCTTTGGGCCGCGCCATCGTTCGTGAACCGAAAGTATTCTTAATGGATGAACCTTTGTCAAACCTTGACGCTAAACTTCGGGTACAAACCCGCGCTGAAATCAGCAAACTGCATAACCGTTTACAAACCACCATCATTTACGTTACCCATGACCAAACCGAAGCCATGACCATGGGTGACCGAATTGTGGTTATGAAAGACGGAGTGATTCAACAGGTTGGTACTCCGTTGGATATTTATGATAATCCCAATAACATCTTTGTTGCCGGATTTATTGGAACTCCGCCAATGAACTTTATTGACGGCGTTATCAAAGAAGAAAACGGGAAATTAGTGGTTGATTGCAAATCATTTAAAGTTAAAGTTCCGGACGGGAAATTTAAAAATATTAAACAATATCTTAATAAACAAGTTATCTTCGGTATTCGACCGGAATCGATTATGGAAAGGGTAGAAGTACCTGGAGCATCCGAAGATGAAATCGTCACCGGCATGGTCGATGTCTATGAGTTAATCGGCGCTCAAGTTTATCTCTATATGTCCATTGGAGATCATTCGTTTGTAGCC
>JBLNDC010000240.1:0-4236 GCA_050261255.1 Bacteroidota bacterium | reverse complement strand
AATTGTCCTTAATTTTCCTGATAATTTGATGCAAATCGCCATAATTATAATTATCGCTTAATGAGGTGACAATCACTTTACCGTTAGGACTAATCAAAATATTGTTAGCATCAAGGTCACTAGATATTAGGTCTTTAACCACCCTTTTCTCCAAATTAATCGCAATCAGCCCGACTTTTTCCCAAGTTACGGTGGACACAAGCGGCCTAATCATCGTAATCTGATTTTTGGGCCTTGACCTTAAAAAGTGTTTTGGCCCGTAATCATCGGTCCAAATTATTTCATCCACGCGTTCTAATTCTTGGTACCAATCAATTGCCTCTTGATCCAAATTGGAATAGACTCCCTGGTCAGACGGTACCAATACTTTTAACTTATTTAGAAAGAGATCGATCGAGTTTACCTCTTCAGTTGTATAGGCAACCCCTTGCAAAAAAGAGAGCAGGTCCATCCGGTTTAAAATCTGAAGCGGGCTTCCGGTTCTTTCCTCTAGCGCCTGTTCTTGGACTAATTGATTAGTGAAGACAATTTCAGAAGTAGTTTCGATATTTCCGACAATTAAATCCAAATAGCGGCAGGTCTGTTCAATCTTGTTATTAAACTCCCTTAACACTATTTCCTTGACATTATCGGAATACATCTTGGAAAAGACGCCATTCATGATTAGAAAAACCAAAAACATAATGGTTCCCAAGTATAGAACCATTTTTTGTTTTGAAGTTAAAATGAATTCACTAGTCGTTTCTAAATTAACCGGTAGTTTTTTCAGCATTGTTATACCCTTATTTCTTTAAATCATAAAATTCTCGATCGTAAGCGTTCCTAATAGTTCCATCCGGCTCCTGATAGTCGCCGCCGATATAACCACTGCTATTGATAAAAACCGGGACTAAATCCGACTTACATTGAATCGCGGCTTCCAAAGCCAATAATGCCAAAGGTTCAACTGCATCGAATTTAGCGTATCGATATTCACGCCCTTTAAGGAAATATCCATTATGAAAATGCTTGTCTTTAATGTTAAGGGCGATAGCTTCGCCTAATTTCAAATACTCTGAATTTGAAGTCGCCTGAAAAAGGTCAACCAAGGCAATAATGGCTTTCGCGTCGGAACATTTGGTTTCCAAATTTATTTTTACGCCCCTACCGGGTTCCATGCCCAGATCACCCAGACCGTTTCCCTTAGCGATACTTCTAGCTCTCTGCCATAACTTTTCGTCATTAAGATAAAGAAATCCTCTAGCAAAAGCCAGCAAATACTTACAATCAGCATCTTCCCTAGTCAAAGCCATACCTGCTTTACCATAATAACCGTTACGTTTTATGATATAACCTGTTAGATCCTTTCCATCGGTAAACATCGGTTTAATTTGATTGGTTGCGGCGTCATACTCATACTCAGCGAAACTAATTAATCCTTGACGGCTCCATTCCATAAAATTACTGCCCACCGCTCCTATTTCCCGACCTAGCTGGATCTGCATCAATACATTTTCGCTGTATATTTTCTTGCCTTCCTTATGAAAGAGGACATTCCCCTCTAGGGCGATAGGCCCAAATTCCGGCCCAAATTGCCTTTGAGCTCGATCTCCATATTTAGAGAGGGTGATATTATCATCGGTAGTCTCAGCAACTTTCTTCGGTTGGGTAAATTGATAAACCCCAAGTCCGGTTTGGGGATGTCGGGCCGCTACATATTGCCATGCTAAATGTTTGGCCCAATTTAACGCTTTCTCATTACCGCAAAGTCGGTAAAGAGTCCCAGCCGCATATATTAAATCGCTACCGGCATTAATAAAAGAAAGACCGGTCGATTCCCGAAACGGCTCATGGTTTACCGGTGTATGGTCCCAAACAGGGCCCGGTTTTAAACCGTATTGGCCATGGCGGCTCAGGTATAGTTCATCCCAATCAACAATATGAGCGTTCCAAAAAGCTTTAATAAACTTAATTGTAGCTTCCGGGTTGACTTCGTACATCAAATCGTAATAAGGAAAGACATTTTTAAGCTCATGTACCATTTCCTTACCACCCGGCCCGGTCGGTTCCAATGTCAGCAAATCGATAAACCGGTGCCCACCCCACTGCAGTAAGCCGCTATCATCCGCTAAATAATCGAAATGATACTTTATCCCAGCTTTAGCTGCCTCTTTGTACTTTGGGTCCCCGGTTAAATTGGTCAGTGCGGTTAAAGTCCGACACAGGTTCTGTTGACAAGCTAGATTCGAAATTACCGTCTCCCTTCCTCCAGGCAAGGTCCATTTAAGATGTTCCCCGGTATCCACATCAATTCCATCAGCAAATAAAGGAGACGGTTGTTCATGGTAACGGTCCCTTCCATACTTTAAAACATTCTCAGCGAATTCTATCACAGTTTTCATCTAATTCACCTAATATAGTTTATTTATTATTACAAGACAGGCGCTATAAAAAGCGCCTGTCTTACATAGAAATTAATATGGCATCTTAGGTTTAAATCCAAGAATTTTTTTGGGAGAACTATAAATCGATTTGTACTCCTCTTCGGTTAAGAATAATCTGGTTACAATCTCCGAATTAATTGAACCCTCTCCGGTATTATTATACTCTCTAAAAAACTGTTTCGCCGCAGTAGAGACATTATCCCAGTCAGCCCAAGCTTTAGGATTAATTTGTTCATGAAGTTGAGAATTAACGAAAACAACTTTGGCTGGGTTTGGCGCTCCGTTACTTCCACCGTTCCAGGCCCCTCTACCTAGGTAAATATTCTTAGAGTTCATCCCGGGATCAACCGTCAAAAGACACTCCTTAAACACATAGCCGTTGTTAAACCCGGCGCCGTTGGTGTCCGAAGGAGCGGCAGCAGTAATATATCCGCCTTCTTTATAAAAGATGGAATGAATATGGCATTTATCGAATAATACCGTTGCGCCGCCACAGATGAAGTCGACCTCACCTTCAATATAACAATTTTCAAAATACTGCCTTCCCGATCTCAGATACATGGTGTCTTGCTGCCCGAGAAAAATACAATTTTTCAAGTACCCCTGGTGAACATTTTTCGTCGCCAGCGTCACCGATCTTCTCTCTACATTACCCCAGGTTTTATTCCATTCCGCTCCTTTATTGTAGAAGGTAATGTTTTCGGCGGTGAAATAACCGGATTCGGGGAGATCCACTTCTACCAAAATGTTACCGCCAATCCCGCCATAATCCGACTCATAACCATAGATGATAGTATTGGCCGGACTTTCTCCAATTAAACTTAAATTTGCTTTCGTTATCCTTAGTTTTTCCTGATAAGTTCCGGGTTTAATGTAAATCAACGCGCCTGGTTGAACCGCATCTCGATAGCCTCTTTAATTGTTCGATAGGTTCCATTAGCTCCGCTAGGGTCGACTATAGCCGATGCATTTTTTAAAAGACGCGGTGACATTTTCGGGTTAGCTGTTACTTTTTGGGCTGCATTCTTACTATAAGGAAGTTTAGCAAGGTCAATTACGCCGTCTTTAATATAAGCCGGATCAATATAATTCGGATCTTTACTACTGGCGTCAACGGCAGTCATATTAATGCCTATTGGTTTATTAGTCGGTTTTTTGCTTACCGGATCGGCGTCATCCACCAATTCCGGCTCAGCCTCAAGGTCAAAACCGACTATTTCACTTAATTGTTTAAGGCTTTTACCACTTACATCCTCATCCTTAATAAGCAGCAAATAAGGATAGCGTCCCAGACCATTGGTGCTGCCGTCATTTTCCCCAAATTGAATAAAATTGCCTGCGCCGTTTTTCTTTTCAAAATTATCTGTCTGATGTCTCTGCTTCCCATTGATAAAAGCGGTGGCGGTCATTGATTTTCCATCGGACTCCAAATCAAAGACAAGCCGGTAATCATGCCAATCCGAGACTATATTCTCCGGATTTAAACGGGACAGTCCTGAACTGCCTTTAATCTGATTAGTGGAATTATGGCGGAGCACGGATTGATATTCACCCCTTTGCCACATGGCCCAGAGGATTCCATAAGGAGTGTCTTTATCGGGAACAACAGCTCCTTTAGCCTTAAAAATGAGCGTAAGCTTTGTCTCGGTACCATCAAGGGGAATTGTCAAAACATCGTTTTGGCCATCTAGGGTGTTTAGCTTCAATACTTTTTTCCCTGTTTTATCATTGATGAATAAAAAGTGTGCATTAAAAGTGTCGGAGGCAATAAATCCATTGGCTTCAACGTCTGCTTTCGCATCTTTTGGGTCTT
>JBLNDC010000239.1:0-4987 GCA_050261255.1 Bacteroidota bacterium | reverse complement strand
TTGGATGGGACCGACATTACTGAATTGACGTTTGAAAGTGAAGGAAGCAAGGTTTCGATAAAGAAAGGAACATGTATTTCTAATATTGCCCATCAGGCTCCGATTATGCAGTATCCTTCGCCTATAATGGCGCCGCCCGCAATTGCTCCAGTCCAACCCAATCCTGCTACGGCAAAGGAAGAACAAACTGAGGGACTTGGGCCGAACCAAGTCTTAATTAGCGCCCCGATGGTAGGAACTTTTTACCGCGCCCCAAGTCCAGAGTCCGAACCATATGTCCAAATAGGACAAAATGTTGAAGATGGACAAGTTGTCTGTATTATCGAGGCAATGAAATTGATGAATGAGATCGAGAGTGAATGGCGGGGCAAAATCGTCCAAATTTTGGTTGAAAACGCACAACCGGTGGAGTATGGCCAGCCTCTGTTCGTATTAGAAAAATTATGACTCTGACTCAAAACCGGAGGTGTCGTAAGATAAGATGTTCAATAAGATCTTAGTTGCCAATCGCGGTGAAATTGCGCTCCGGATTATCCGGGCTTGTAAAGAATTGGGTATCGGGACCGTCGCAATTTATTCGGAGGCGGATCGGGAATCGTTACATGTTCACTATGCGGATGAGGCTTTTTGTGTAGGGCCCGCTCCCGGAAACCGTAGTTATTTAAATATTCCCAATATTATTAGCGCCGCCACTTTGGCCGGAGTGGACGCGATCCATCCCGGATATGGCTTTCTGGCTGAAAACGCTCGTTTTGCGGAAATTTGCGAGACTCATCATATCAAGTTTATTGGGCCATCGGCCGAAGCCATTGAGAAAATGGGAGACAAAGCCATTGCCAAGCAGACAATGAAAGATGCCGGTGTGCCGGTGGTCCCCGGTTCAGATGGGGCTATTAAGGATGAAAACGGCGTTTTGGAAAAAGCCGAAGAAATCGGTTATCCGGTGATTATTAAAGCCTCAGCCGGAGGCGGCGGCCGCGGGATGAGAGTGGTTTATAATCAAGACGAATTAATAAACGCTTACCGGACCGCTCAAACCGAAGCCAACAGCGCTTTCGGAAATCCAGAGGTCTATATGGAAAAATATATCGAAGAGCCAAAGCATATTGAGATCCAGCTGCTCTTGGATGAACATGGAAACGGCGTTTACTTAGGGGAACGCGATTGTTCGGTGCAACGTCGGCACCAAAAGGTTATTGAGGAATCACCTTCTCCGGCTGTCACTCCTGAAATGCGGCGCAAGATTGGGGAAATTGCGCTTAAGGGAGCTAAATCAGTAGGCTATTCCAATGCTGGAACGGTGGAATTTTTACTGGATAAAAACGGCGAGTTTTATTTCATGGAAATGAACACCCGGATCCAGGTTGAACACCCGGTAACGGAGATGGTCACCAACATCGATTTGATCAAAGAACAGATTAAAGTGGCCGCCGGAAGCAAGCTCAGCTTGGTCCAAGACCAGATTCAAGTCCGGGGCCACGCTATCGAGTGCCGGATTAACGCTGAGGACCCGGAGAAAAACTTTCAACCGTCACCCGGCAGGATCCAAGTTTACCACCTCCCGGGAGGCCCCGGAGTGAGGGTTGATAGTTGCGCTTATCAGGGCTATACCATTCCACCTTATTATGATTCGATGATCGCTAAATTGATCGTTTGGGACGAAACCCGGGATGCGGCCCTCAGGCGGATGATCCGCGCTTTGGAAGAGTTTGAGATTCAAGGTGTAAAGACTACTATTCCATTCCACATGGAAGTATTGAATAATCCTTATTTTCAAAGGGGTGAGGTCTACACCAATTTCATCCAAACCAGAATTTTCGGTGCCGAATAAGGCATATCCGGCACCGACTCCGATTAAAATTTGGTATGGAGATTTTGGAGGTGTAGTTAATGTCGGAACAAATTGAAAGATATGAATCGGGTACTATTCGAATCGCTAGTGAAGTAGTTAAAATCATCGCCGGCTTAGCCGCAACCGAAATTAAAGGAGTGGCGGGAATGAGCGGCGGTATGGTCGAAGGTTTCGCCGAACTGTTAAAAAAGAAGAGTTTAGCCAAGGGAGTAAAGGTAGAAGTCGGTGAAAAACAATGCGCCATCGATTTATTTATCGTGACCGAATACGGCGCCAAAATCCCGGATATCGCTTGTCAGGTACAGGAAAATGTTAAGCGTGCCGTTGAAAGCATGACCGGTTTGGAAGTAATTGAGGTCAATGTACATATCCAGGGAGTCGAGATCCGAAATGAGGAAGTTCATGAAACCCGAGTTCTCTAACGAAGCTTATAGATAACACGGATTTCAAAGATTTAATGCTGGGTTGGAAACCTAACTTTTTGATTTCGATATTGAAAGCGACTTTTTAACATTCTTCCGCTCACGTTTCAGTATTGGAGGCTTTGATAGTATTTATATATAGAAAGGAAGGATTTTACGATTCATGAATGTTGGGGAACGGTTAGTTAGTTTATTGGCCGGCATTATTTTGACCGTAGTCGGCATCGTGTTCTTGATTTTAACTTTGGATTGGGGACAAGCCGACATCATTCTCGAAAACCTTAAAGATTTCTCACCCCAAGAGCGGTGGTGGGCTTTGGGCGTATCGGGAACCTCTTTATTATTGGCGGTCTTAGCAATTAAGATGGCGCTCCGGATGAAACGTGAGGAAAAAACCATAATTCACCAGACCCAATACGGCGAGATTCGAATTGCGGTGTCCGCGGTTGAAAGTTTATCGTTGCGGGCCTGTAAACGGATTAAGGGTGTCAAGGACGCGCATGTAGGAGTCCGGGCGGATTTAACCGGTCTGGATGTTTTTATTGAAGTTACCGTCAGTCCGGATTTGAGCGTTCCGCAAGTCTCCGAAGAAATTAAGACTAAAGTCGATGATTACCTCTTCGAAACAGTAGGTATTAGAGTTAACTCGGTAAAAGTCTTAGTGACCAAAATCGCCAATGAAGTCAGGGCTAGAGTTGAATAGAAAGGGGCAGCGCCTGTGGAAGAATTTTTTAAAGATAATCTACCAAAGCTCTCCCTTTATAAAGCCAGAATTTTCGGCGGGTTAATCGGATTTATAGCTGGACTGTTATGGGCGTTTATGGGTTTTTGGAGAGCGTTGGCTTTTGTTTTTTGTATTTTCTTGGGGTACTTTTTAGGCAAAAGAGTCGATCAGAAGGGTTCTTTACGGGACATCTTCGATAGAGTATTCCCTCCTAAAGAATAATTTGAAAAAGGTGGTTGCATGACCCGGCGCGCTGCCCGTGAAGAAGCTTTTAAAATTATTTTCCAAGTTGATTTGGGTAAGAATCCTTGGGAAAAAGTGCTTTCCCATAATCTACGAGATTCGGAACTAAGTGAAGCGGGTCAGATATTTCTCAAACAGTTAGTCGAGGGAACGATGGCCCATTTAACTGAGATTGACGCTGAGATTATCAAATACGCCCAGGATTGGAAGATCGACCGCATGTTAAGCACGGATCGGAACATCTTAAGAATGGCGCTTTATGAACTGAAATTTCAAAATGAAATCCCGGTAGGGGCTACCGTCAATGAAGCGGTTGAATTGGCTAAAATGTACGGGGATGATGATTCCGCCCGGTTTGTCAATGGGATTTTAGGTAATATCATTCGCAGTTCCAATCCGTCCGGAGTGGAAACAACCGAGGATACTTAAATGCGAGTCCTGCTTATTCAAGGATCTACCGGTTTTGTGGAAGTCAAACCATAAATAGCGAACCTAGTGGTTGCGGACCAATAACGGAGGATATTCCTCTGTTTTTTGGTAATTGGCGCGGGGCGAAATTTGACAGTTCTTTGATAATTCAATCTGTGATGCTTTACAGCTTTTGAATAGAAAAGAGTATAATTGATGATTATTGGGATTGATACTAGTTGTTATACTACTTCCGTGGCAGTTATCGGCGACGATGGCATTTTATTTAATGAACGCCGGTTAATGCTTCAAGTAAAACCGGGGGAACGGGGGTTGAGACAGTCCGATGCTGTTTTTCAACATATTCAAAACCTCCCTCGGTTGATTGAAGAATTTCAAGGGGGTTTCATGCCGATTAGAGCGGTAGCTGCTTCGACTAGGCCGCGCCCGGTGGACGGTTCTTATCTACCCGTATTCAAAGTTGGGGCCTGTCAGGGAGCAACACTAGCCCATCTAATAGGGGTCCCTTTCATTGAAACCAGTCATCAGGAAGGACATCTTCGGGCTGGGCTATATAATCAGCCGCTGCCGGAAGGAGACTTTTTAGCCTGGCATCTTTCAGGCGGAACAACTGAACTACTGTTGGCGAAGGCGACTTCGGATGGTTTTAATATTGAAAAAGTCGGAGGTAGTTCCGATCTTCAGGTAGGCCAATTCATCGATCGGATTGGTGTCGCGTTGGGCGCGGGGTTTCCGGCGGGAGTTTTTTTGGAAGGGTTGGCGAAACAATCCACTTCAAGAGAATCGCTGCCGGTGATGACCAAAGATTTAACCATTAGCTTTTCAGGGCCTGAGTCCGCCGGGAAACGTCTTTTGGATTCGAAAATTCCTCCTCAGGAATTGGCCAGGAGAGTATTTAATTGTATTAGCCAAGCGTTAATCTTAGTAACTACGAGAGCGGTTAACCGGTTCCGAGTGGATCAGGTTTTGTTCACCGGGGGATTAGCCGCTAATGAACTTATCAGAACTGAGCTGTTACAAGAAAAAGCTCTCCAAGAAGTGAAACTGATATTCGCCCCAAAGGGACTCTCCGGTGATAATGCGGTGGGAGTGGGGTTAATCGGTTGGGATGTGATTAAGAGGCAAGGGGCATGATATTAGTTACGCGTTACGCGTTCTACGTTCCGCGTAAAAACCGTGAAAACAGTAATACTTCCGTCAAAATTTTCGCCAACCTGACTCGAAATCTTATGCGCGACGTGAACCCGTTATGAAATATGGTTCTGGTTTTCTGAATTCTTCTTCTTTGAATATTCGTATTTTATATTAGTTTTATGA
>JBLNDC010000238.1:0-7202 GCA_050261255.1 Bacteroidota bacterium | reverse complement strand
CTCCACCAAAGTCTCCAAAATATTTTAGCATATTGGGGAAGGAACTACAAGCAGATTTTAATTCGAAAAATCTGAGCAAATTTAAAACTGTCGGGCAAATTACGTACCGCATTACGCGTGAAGACGTTTCGGGTTTTATGTCTATGTGTTACCGTTAGTTTTGGAACATGGGGTACAATACCCCATGTTCCGGGTTTGTAAACTTCGATTATCTTCTTAAACGCGCAACGAATTCGACATTTTTTAACCTTTGATATTATAAAAAGCTTTTTTACCTGGGTAGATAGCTTCTTCGGCTAATAGGTCTTCAATTCGCAAGAGTTGATTGTATTTGGCCACCCGATCGGTCCGGGACGGAGCGCCGGTCTTAATCTGCCCGGCATTGGTAGCGACAACGATATCGGCAATAGTTGTGTCCTCAGTCTCGCCGGAACGGTGGGAAACAATCGCGGTATAACCGGCCCGTTTCGCCATCTCGATGGCATCCAGAGTCTCGGTTAAGGTACCAATCTGGTTCACCTTGATTAAAATGGAATTGGCTACTCCTAAATTAATTCCTTTACTGAGCCGTTCAGTATTGGTAACAAAAAGATCGTCCCCAACCAGCTGAACCTTTTTACCGATTCGCTCGGTCAATATTTTCCAACCATCCCAATCTTCTTCGGCCATACCATCTTCAATGGAAATGATCGGGTAGTTGTTAACCAGTTCCGTCCAGAACTCAGCCATTTCAGCCGAGGTCTTCATGATATTCGATTTCCAGAAGAAATACTTTCCTTCTTCGCCCTTTTCCTTAGCGGACTCCCATAACTCGGTAGAGGCAGGATCCATGGCGATCATAATATCACTGCCCGCTTTAAACCCGGCGAGCTTGATAGCTTCCATGATTACATCCAAGGCTTCCTGATTGCTCTTAAGGTTCGGGGCATAGCCGCCTTCATCACCAACAGCCGTGCTGTAGCCTTTTTCTTTCAAGACTTTTTTGAGGGCATGGAAAATCTCAGCTCCCCAACGGAGGCACTCCGAGAAACTTTCAGCACCCACCGGCATTACCATAAACTCTTGTAAATCAACGCTATTGTCGGCATGTTTACCGCCGTTCAAAATATTCATCATCGGCACCGGCAACTCTTTGGAGTTAACCCCGCCCAGATAACGGTAAAGCGGCAGATTGAGGCTTGCAGCCGCTGCTTTGGCTACTGCCAAGGAAACTCCCAGGATCGCGTTGGCCCCGAGCTTGGCTTTGTTCGGAGTACCGTCCAATTCGATCATTACTTTGTCAACAGTCACCTGATCCAAGGCATCAAGACCGATCACTTCGGAGGCGATAGCGTCATTGACATTATCAACGGCTTTCTGAACTCCTCGGCCTAAATAGCGCCCTTTGTCGCCATCGCGAAGTTCCACTGCTTCAAAAGCCCCGGTCGATGCTCCTGAAGGAACCGCCGCTCTCCCCACGCTGCCGTCGGCTAATTCGACTTCCACTTCTACGGTAGGATTACCGCGGGAATCAAGTATTTCACGTCCGTAAACATCAACAATTGTTGTCATTATGAATCCTCCCTATTGTTTATTGATCATCGTTAGTGTCTATTGTTTGTCTTTTAAACGAAATTATTGATTTTTCTTCGGCAAATCAGTGATTCGCCCCTTCAATGTTTATCATTTTTCATGATTTATTAAACTGCTTCCGGTCATTTCATCGGGCTTGGGTAATCCAATCAACTCCAACAATGTCGGCGCTAGATCCGCTAACTTCCCGTTCTTGACTTGAATCGGTTCTGGCACTCCGATCACAATTACCGGAACCGGAAAAGTGGTATGGGCCGTATATGGTTCTCCGGTTTGATAATCTTTCATCAATTCGGCGTTACCATGGTCTGCGGTTAAAATCACCGCCCCGCCCTTAGCCAAAATTGCCGGTATCAACCGTGACAAACAATCATCGACTGCCTCCACCGCTTTCCGCGCCGCCTCGGGAACACCGGTATGTCCCACCATATCGCAATTGGCATAATTCATGATGATGACGTCGAATTTATCCTGTTCAATCTCTTTTAGTAAAGCTTCGGTGACTTCATAGGCGCTCATTTCCGGCTTCTGATCATAGGTGGGCACCTTCGGTGATGGAATGAGAATCCGTTCTTCCAACGGGAAAGGCTTTTCTTCGCCGCCGTTAAAAAAGAAAGTGACATGGGCGTATTTTTCCGTCTCCGCGATGCGCAACTGTTTCTTGCCGTTATTGGCCAACACTTCCGCCAATATATTTTTCATCCGGTCTTCCGGAGGAAAGAGTAGGGGCACATCCAGAGTTTCGTCATACTGGGTCATCGCTGCGAAAAATGTTTTTAAATAGCCGGTTCGGCGTTCAAACCCGGTAAACTCCGGATCGACAAACACCCTGGTAATCTCCCGGGCCCGGTCTGGACGGAAGTTAAAGAATAGGACCGGATCTCCTGTTTTAATACTCGCAACCGGTTTACCATCCGCCTTAACTATGGTTGGTATAACGAACTCATCGGTTATGTCGCGGGCGTAAGAATTTTGAATTGCTTGAAGCGCTGAATCAGCTTCCTCTCCTTCGCCATAAACCATAGCCGCATAGGCCTTTTCGACCCGTTCCCAACGTTTATCACGGTCCATAGCGTAGTAACGGCCGCTGATCGTGGCTATTTTGCCTAAACCGGTTTGGCCGCAAAACTCCTCCAATTCATCCAAATACTCTTTAGCGCTGGATGGAGGAGTATCCCTTCCGTCCAAGAAAGCATGAATATAAACTTGTTTGATCCCAAATTCTTTGGCAAGCTTGATAATGCCATAGAGGTGTTCCGTATGGCTATGTACTCCGCCGGGGGAAACCAATCCCATCACATGTAAAGGACGGCTTTCTTTAAGGGCGTATTGGACCAGATCCATAAAAACCGGGTTACGTTTAAACTCTCCATCCCGTAACGCCTTTGAGATCCTAACCAGGCTTTGATAAACAACCCTTCCGGCCCCGATATTGAGGTGCCCGACTTCAGACGTACCCATCTGCCCTTCAGGGAGCCCTACCGCTTCTCCGGAACACAGCAATGTCGCATGAGGGTTTTCCTTGAATAAACTATTTAGAAACGGGGTATTTGCTTCTTTAATGGCGTTAGCTTCTTGGCTGGGATTTGAGCCCCATCCGTCAAGAATTATTAAAGCCGCTGGTCGATAAGTCATATTTTCCTCCGCACAATCAGTGATCAATTAACAGTTAACAGTAACCAATTTAGTATTTAATAATTTTAGTAAATGACTCAATTTCCAAACTGGCTCCCCCGACTAAAGCCCCATCAATCTCCGGTTGATCCATAAACTCTTTAATGTTTTCCGGCTTTACGCTACCGCCATATTGGATCCGCATTTGCTGTGCAGGTTCATTACCAAAGATTCCGGCAACTGTTTTGCGGATCAATCCGATTACCTGGTTGGCATCGGTACCGTTTGAAGACTTTCCGGTGCCAATCGCCCAAATCGGTTCATAAGCGATCACGATTTGAGGGATGGCTCCAGCCTCAACTCCTTGTAAAGCCCCTTCAGTCTGCCGTTTAATCAAGCTCTCAGTTTCTCCGGCTTCCCGCTGGGCCAGTGACTCGCCAACGCAAATAATGGGTTTAATCCCGGCCGCCAAGGCCGCTTTCACTTTCTCATTAACGGTCTGGTCCGTTTCGCCAAAATATTGCCTCCGTTCGGAATGACCAATGATTACATAGTCGCATCCGATGTCTTTCAGCATTAAAGGAGAGATTTCTCCTGTAAAAGCCCCTTGTTCTTTCCAATAAAGGTTCTGAGCGCCCAATCCGAAAGATGTCCCCCGCAACAACTCCTTAACTGCGCCCAAAGCGGTGAACGGAGGGCAAAAAACTACTTCCGTTTCAGTATAACCGGCTAATTTTTCGATAACTCCCTGAACTAAACCACGGCCTTCCGGAATCGTTTTATACATCTTCCAGTTGCCGGCGATAATCGGTTTACGCATTAAAAGGACCTCCTCAATAGATGTTCCGTGGTTGACTGTGTTCCTTGTTTCGCGTTCAGCGTTCAGCGTGTTTTTTACTACTTATTCGGGAAGCCGATTAACCCGGAACCCGAAACTCGAAACGCGGAACTCGAAATCCGTTACATCTTATCGGTCAACGCCGCCACTCCCGGCAGTTCAATTCCTTCCATGAATTCTAAGGAAGCGCCGCCGCCGGTGGATACATGGGTTACTTTTTCGGCATAACCCATTTGTTCGACCGCAGCCGCAGAGTCGCCGCCGCCGACGATAGTCGTCCCCTTTGAACGAGTCAGCGCTTCGGCCACCGCTTTAGTGCCGACCGCAAATTGGGGTAATTCAAAAACACCCATTGGGCCGTTCCAAATTACGGTTTTCGCTGTTTCGATCTCTTTAGCGAAAAGCTTGATGGTTTCCGGCCCGATATCGACTCCTTGTAAATCCGAAGGAATTTGGTTAACAGCGACGGTCTTCGACATGGTCGGCTTTTTGAAATCATCGGTAACCACCACATCCACCGGCAATAGCAATTTGATCCCGCGGGACTTGGCTTGGGCCATCATTTCTTTGGCAAATTCGATCTTTTCAGCGTCCAGTAATGATTTCCCAATCTCCATTCCTTGGGCTTTCAAGAAGGTATAAGCCATGCCGCCGCCGATGATCAGAGTATCCACCTTTTCAAGTAAGTTTTTGATAACTCCTAACTTATCAGCTACTTTAGCTCCTCCCAGGATTGCCACGAAAGGACGTTCCGGATTGGAGAGAGCTTTACCCATGATATCGATCTCTTTTTGCATTAAATATCCGGAAACCGCCGGTTTCAAAAATTTAGCCACGCCGGCGGTGGAAGCATGAGCCCGATGGGCGGTTCCAAAAGCATCGTTTACGTAAATATCGGCCAGATCCGCCAGGCTTTTGGCAAACTCTTCGTTATTAGCCTCTTCTTCTTTATAAAACCGTACGTTCTCCAAAAGCACGACTCCGCCTTCAGGTAGCGCCTCAATGGCTTTCTTCGAATCAGCCCCGATGGAATCGTTAACTTTAACTACAGGTTTGCCCATTAATTCAGAGAGTCGCTTACCCATCGCATCCATCCGGTATTTATCCTCCGGTCCCCCTTTAGGGCGTCCGAAGTGAGAGACTAAGATTACTTTGGCTCCCCGATCGGCTAGCGACTTAATGGTTGGGATAGCGGCCTTGATCCGGCGGTCGTCGGTAATCTGACCTTGATCGTCCACCGGAACGTTAAAATCAACCCGGACTAAGACCCGTTTGCCCTTCACCTGAACATCATCGATGGACATTTTATTCATTTCAAAAAAACCTCCTCTCAATAATTCCCGGAATCTATAAATTGAAATATAGGAGCGAATCAATCGCTCCTTTAGCCATGCTTATTTTAAATTGCCGTCTTTTTTGGCGATGAAGGTAAGCAGGTCGATCACACGGTTGGAATAACCCCACTCATTATCATACCAGGAAACTACCTTGAAGAAGCGTTTCTCGCCCTTCAGATTATTTTGCAAGGTCGCTAAGGAATCATAAATTGACGAACGGTTGTCATGAATGAAGTCGGTTGAGACTAATTCTTCACTAGTATAGCCTAAAATGCCTCTCATGTAAGAATCGGCAGCTTTCTTCAATAAAGAATCGATCTCTTCGATGGAGGTTTCTTTTACGGAACGGAAGGTCAAATCGACTACGGAAACATCAGCAGTCGGCACCCTAAAGGACATACCGGTCAATTTGCCTTTGGTCGCTGGTAATACCTCACCGACAGCCTTTGCCGCGCCGGTGGTGGAAGGAATGATATTGATAGCCGCCGCCCGGCCGCCGCGCCAATCTTTCTTAGACGGGCCATCCACGGTTTTCTGAGTTGCGGTGTAGGAGTGAATGGTGGTCATTAAACCGGTCTCGATCCCGATACCCTCTTTTAAGAGGACATGTACTAACGGAGCTAAACAGTTAGTGGTACAAGAAGCATTGGAAACGATATTGTGGCTCTTCGGGTCATATTCGTTCTCATTTACTCCCATAACGATGGTTTTAACTTCTCCTTTTCCGGGAGCGGAAATGATTACCTTTTTAGCTCCGGCCGTTAGATGGCCTTGGGCTTTTTCGGAATTAGTGAACAATCCAGTAGATTCAATCACATAATCGACGCCGAGATCTTTCCAAGGCAATTGGCTGGGGTCTTTGGTAGCCATGACGCATTTGATTTTATGTCCGTCAACGACTAAAATGTCGTCTTCGGCAAGGCCGGGATCGCTTTTAGCGGTGCTAAGTTCGCCTTTAAATTTGCCGTGAATGGAGTCATATTTCAGTTGGTAAGCGAAATAAGCTGCGTCGGTGCTAATATCAACTACCGCCACTACATCGACTTCTTTTCCTAATAATCCTTTGTCGTATAAAGCGCTGAATACCAAGCGGCCGATACGGCCAAAACCGTTAATTCCAACTTTCACTGCCATCTTTACATTCCTCCGTTTTCTTATTTTATTTAATATGGTGAAAACTCACCTATAAAACCGATTCATGACTGGAGTAATCCGGTGGCCGCGCCCTCATCGATGATTAAGATATCGCGAGGGGAATTGGATAGCACTGCCCGGACCGCCGCCGCTTTGCTTCTACCGCCGGCGACAGCGACCACTTGATCGATTAATTTCAATTCCCCTAATTGCAGACCCACGCTGGAAGTGGAATGAACCACGCTGCCGTCGACCGCAAAATAATAACCAAAAGCTTCCCCTACGGCGCCTTGTGCCACCAAAGCCCCAATCTGTTCCGGAGCCAAACCACGTCGCCGCGCCATCTCCTCCGCTAGGCCTATCCCATGCAAGACCATATTCGCCCGCCGCAGTAACTCGAGAAGTTCTTTAATCTTCGGTTCTTCGGTGATTGACTGAATTGACTTCTCTCCCAAGTCGTCGGGGACATGCAACAAACGATAACTGGCGCCCAATCCTTTGGCGATATTGGCGGCAACCGTATTAGCTTGTATTTCTACTTCCTCACCCAAGCCGCCCCTAGCAGGAATAACTGTAATATCTCTTTTCGTTGATGAAGCGCCGAGTGCCGAAGCTACCTCAGCCAAAGTAGTCCCTCCGGTAACAGCTAGGATTGATCCGTCTTTTAATTGCTGGTTTAAGTAGTCAGCGGTCAAACGGGCCGCAAC
>JBLNDC010000237.1:0-3050 GCA_050261255.1 Bacteroidota bacterium | reverse complement strand
TCATAAATACTTCACTTCAATAGGATATGATAAAGCCATTCTCTAAGAAATTTCAATTTTTATCATAGAAAGAGGTGAAAGTGATGAGTCAAGATCAAAAGAAACAACAAGTTCCTTCATGCCATGGAAGCCATTCCGGTAAAGGTCGTTATTGGCATATGATATTAATGGTTTTATGTTGTCTGATACCCCTTGGGGTTGTGTTTATTGCTCCTAAAATCGGTATCCCTTCAAATTTAAGCTGGCTGGCAACATTGATTTGTCCCTTAATGATGATAGGGATGATGATTATGATGTGCTTGCCCCATAAGGAAAAGCAATAAGTTGAGGGAATTATGCAATTCCCTCACATATTTGAATTTAACTTTTCCGATATTGAAGATGTTTAATAATATCAAGCATTAAATCCTTTTTAAACTTCAAAATGCATTCCTACCTTCCGTACATTTTCCAAGGTTGAAAGTAGAAAAGGATTGGTATTAACTAGGGAAAGATGGAAACTATAACAACGTTATAATAGCAAAATATAATTTTTATTATAGACGGACATAAGAATGGGTAATTTTGAATGAATAAGGATCGGAGGTATAATTTTGAAAGAAAGCGATTTCCGTGGGGAATTAATGTTTTTTAGCGCAATTGCCGGAGCTGTTGCCGCGATGGTTAAAACTTTAGTCCATCAAGCTTTTCACTTGTTAAACGTACCTATGTTATATGGGGAGATAACTGCGTATCTTACTCATGGGCATCTTAAGGTTGAAAACTTTAGTGAATGGATCTTTTCAGCGTTTGCAGATATGACTTTGGGAGCCTTGTTTGGAATTGTCCTGGGATTTTGGTTGAAAAGCAGCCGGCCAAAATACCATTGGTGGATCGGATTAGGATATGGATTCGGGATTTGGTTTATTACGTTAAGTTTTGCAAATTTAACAAAAATAATTGAAAAGACAATGACTACTCCCATCTCTCTTTTCTCTCATTTGAGCGCTATGATTATATATGGATTGTTTTTCATTTTGGCTTGTCGGTTCTGGGAACCTTTGCGCAGCCGGATTGAAATGAGTGATGATTATGGTTAATTACTAAAAGACCTTTGATTCTTCATAGTATCTTCACATGGTTTCATTACAATTAAGTCATACAGGAGTGAAATAATAAAAAGGGCGTGATCAAAATGTTAGGCTGGTGGAAAAACTTTCTAAAAAGGTTGGCGGAGGCAAATACCAAAGAATTTGGAAATCAGAGACCAAACTGTTGTGATTTTAAAAGAACAATGAACCAATCCGACAATGGAAGTCATCGAAAATAAGAGCCAATTGCGGTAAGGCCATATCGAATATGATAATTTGTAACGTTACGTCCATCCTTTCGAGGTCACAGACCGAAGTTATATTTTACCGGTGTCGGGGAAATCTTTTTAAATTCTTTCATTGAAAAGAAACTTAATATTTATAGATATAAGCCAAACTCTTAGTGCTTTTCAATCTATATATATTGAAATAAATTTTGATTATACTTTTCCATCTTAAACAATGGATGGAAAAGGGCAAATTATAGTATTTATTTCAACATATGAATCAAGGGAAATATGTCGCAATAAACCGGGCGCGTCCCAGAAACTTATTGCGACATATATAGTATATTATTGATAAAATTATTGGCATTTGGTAAAATTCTCTCTCGCAGCTGATTGAAAGACTTAGCAGCCTGAAGTCCCGGCCAATTTGAGGGGAGAAGCTGCAACGGCAATCTTGGGTCATCCTGAACTATTTCAAAATATTCAAAACCGAGCCGGTATAACACCGGCAAACCTCCGCCTCCATTTCGAGATTCTATGTTAAGTAATTTGCTCTCATTGGTCAAGTTTTCTAAAAATGCTTGGTATTGTTCATATAGTTTATTAATCGGCCAGATAGTGGATACAAGGGAACTAATTGATTCTAAATTGCTTAACCGGCTTTCAAAAAGATGAACTTCATTTTCGATATGATATTTCTGAGAAAGCTCCAAAATTAGTTTGGTCTGAAGATAAGGTGAAATCCAAACATTTTTATTAAGTAGCCCGTAACTTATCTGTCTTAGTTCTTCCGAAATCTTTTCATAAATTGTTCTTTCAAGCTCCATCCGATTATTGAGCGCCAGGATGCTCCAAATACTGTTCCAATCTGCCAATTGCAACTGCATTTTAGCCCGGTCATAGTCCATGGTCTTCATCCAATATTTGAATCCGTTTAAAGCGGTTTCGGTCAAGTAATAATGGACTTCACCATTTTCTTTTCCGTTAATTAGTAACCCGTTTTGGAGCTCCCGGGACAGACCCATTCGTATTGCGGTTTCATTTTTTTGGAACGGTTCCAGGATTTTAAAGATTTTACGGAGGGGGATCGAGGTGATCCCCCGTTCGACCAAAAATACATTGAATATAAATAATAAGATACTTGAGACACTTTCTTTCCGTTTAATCTTTAAGTACATTCCTACACCACCCGATCATTAAATCAAGATATTAGAAAGAGATCTGCTTGCCAATTTGAATCGTTTCGTAATTTTTTCCATATGCCTTGGCAAAAATCTTTTGTGTAGCTTCGTCACTATCATGGGGAGAGAGATATACTTTGCGGACCCCGGAATTTTGAACGAAATTAGCTGTCGCTATTACTTCTTGTTTTGTTAAGCTGCGGCAGAATGGCTTGCTGCTGCCGAAAAGATTCCGCCAGAATTTATCTTGGACGTCGGTAAAGTAGAGATGAGCGCCTCCGGCCACCGCATAAACAGGAGTACCGGTTAAAGCTTCCGCTGTTTTAATTATTGTTTCAATTTGAGGGTGCCCGCAGCCGATTATTACAACCAAACCTTTTCCTTTTACGTTTACCATTAAAGATTGTTCCACCAAGCGGCCTGTCGCGAACATTTGGACTGAGAGCGGACCGGTGCTGGCGATTGTTTCCCCAAGCATTTGCGGATAAGTAATGACAGTATTGGTAGCGGTATCGCATTTTAACGGTACCGGTGAAAAGAGAGTCGTTGCTTTTAAAAAAAAAAAGTTGTTA
>JBLNDC010000236.1:0-13658 GCA_050261255.1 Bacteroidota bacterium | reverse complement strand
ACGGAAATCTCGGCTATCGGCTCAGTAACCTCTTCGATTACCAACCCTGTTACCGGGTCTTTGATTGTTTCCAATTTATGGGCTACTTTAAAAACCATTCCCGGTTCCACTCCATGTTTTTTGCCGACATTAATGATAATTTTATCGGCCCTTGCATAGGCAATCATTCCGTGAATAGTTATTGGAGCCATTCGATCATAGGCTTTGACAGCCAACTGTCTTGCGGTTGAATTAACCGCTTGCCGAAGAGCCTTGCCTAAATCGCTTTTTTTGAAATCTTTATCTCCAAATAATACTCCGCCTTCTTTAGTGATCATACCCAAATTGACCGTAGCCTTTTTACCGGTCCCGGTAACGCTGGTCAATATCTCGGCGGTGGTAGCGTCAACCAGACGGGCATCAATGGCCACCCGCGATGTAGTCCGGGCGATCCGCATGCCCATTGGGTTATGATGGTTGGGATTGGCCAAAATATCATCATCTTCTTTGGTTGAAAATTCAGTAATCCTCCCTATTACCAGAAATTGAACGCCTAAAATCTTTCCGATTTTAGCTGCCGATTGTGGGTCTACGACCCCATCTTTCCCCAGATTTTGTTCCTCAAGAACCCTGTCAATCTCCGCCCTTTCGATCAGGCGAAACCGGTTCGTAGCCAGTAAGGCTGTGACCAGCTCATCAGCCACTCCTTTTCCGAGGCTGAATTTTTCTCCCCAGGTCCGTTTGATGGAACCGTCATCAAATGGCAAAACCGCAATGAGATGCAGGTTGACCGTAGCCATAACAGGTAACGCTATTACTCCCATGATAAATGATAAAAATATCACTATTATCAAACTTCGTTTCATTAATAAAACCTCCTTGAGTTAAAAAAGCCACGGGAACAAACAATACCTAAAGTTTAACCGATGTGTTACTTTTACCACATTATCATCATTATACCAGGTTTCAGCAATAATATCATCGAGAGGCAGATCAAAAAAAGCAGGCCGATTGGCCTGCTTTCAATATTGGGTTATTTCTTAAGGCTCTGTTCCAACCCGGCCTGCACTTTTAAAGGCAACCCAAATAGATTGATGAAGCCTTCGGCGTCTTTTTGATTATAAACCTCGTCAGCACCGAAAGTAGCGAGCTTCTCCTGATAAAGGGAGAATGGAGATTTCCGGCCGACTGTTTGAACATTTCCTTTATAAAGTTTGACTTTAACGGAACCGGTTACCATTTTTTGAGTTTCGTCCACGAAAGCGTCCATCGCTTTCTTTAACGGTGTAAACCACTGGCCGTTATAAACCAACTCCGCATAACGCCCGGCCAACATCTGCTTGTAATGAAGCGTATCCCGGTCAAGGGTGATCGTTTCCAAGCCATGGTGGGCTTCATAGAGAATGGTTCCTCCGGGAGTTTCGTATACACCCCGGGACTTCATGCCTACCAGCCGGTTTTCCACGATATCTACCCGGCCGACCCCGTGTTTACCGCCGATCTCATTGAGTTTAAAGATCAGGGCTACCGGGTCGTAACCCTGTCCGTTGATGGCCACGGGAATGCCTTGTTCAAAATCGATGGTCACGATCTCCGCTTTGTCCGGCGCTTTCTCAGGGGAAACGGTATAAATGAACATATCATCGTTATATTCATTCCAGGGGTCCTCTAAAATCCCCCCTTCATAACTGATATGCCAGAGGTTCCGGTCCATGGAATAGGGTTTCTCTTTAGTCACCGGTACAGCGATGCCCCGTTTCTCAGCATAATCAATCTCTTCCTCGCGGGACTTCAGGTCCCATTCCCGCCAAGGAGCGATAATTTTCAGGTCGGGCTTTAAAGCTTTGAAAGTTAATTCGAAACGGACCTGATCGTTACCTTTACCGGTCGCTCCGTGGGCAACCGCATCGGCGCCTTCCTTGATGGCGATCTCCACTTGGCGTTTGGCGATAACCGGCCGGGCCACCGAGGTTCCCATCAAATATTTCCCTTCGTAAATCGCTCCCGCTTTGAGCATTGGAAAGATAAAATCCTTAACGAATTCCGCCTTCAAATCCTCGATATAAATCTTCCTAGCCCCGGTTTTGATGGCTTTTTCATTTAAAGGGTCCAGTTCTTCGCCTTGCCCTACATCGGCTGCATAAGCGATCACCTCACAACCGTAATTTTCTTTCAACCAGGGGATGATGATCGAAGTATCAAGTCCGCCCGAATAAGCTAATACTACTTTCTTTACTTTTTGCTCCATTATGATCCTCCTGTTTTTCATAACGTTATGCGTTCACAGTTACGCGTTACGCGCCTGAAAGTTTAAGATTATAGCTAGCTATGATAATTTTGATCTTAAAAATCCGTGTTAATCTGTGTAAATCTTGTCTAAAACAAGGCAGCGGTATGTTCAAAACTTCACATTATAACTGTTGCAATACTCTCTTTAGTATAGCCAGACCCGCATCTAGATCATCCTGGCTGATGTTAAGTGCAGGTAGAATCCGAATCGCGTTTTCAGAAACAGCGTTTACCACTAATCCCTCCTCTAAACAAGCAAGCATCACTTGTTTACTGGGAACCTTCAAATCCAGCGCCAGCATCAGCCCAAGACCGCGGCAGCCATTGATTACCGGCATCTCCCGCCGCCATAATTCCCAAGTGTCTTTGATATAATTCCCTTTGCGGACTACCTCATCCAAAAACCCCGGTTCTTGAAGGAGCCGGAGCGTAACCAGACCGGCGGCGAATGCCATACCTCCCCCTCCAATTGTGGTGCTATGGTCGCCTGGAGTGAATATATCGGCTTCCTCGTCCACCAGTAAAGCGCCGCAAGGGACACCGCCGCCGATACTCTTCGCAATCGTAACAATATTCGGTTTCATATTATAATGCTCGTAGGCGAATAATTTCCCGGTACGGCCTAAGCCGGTCTGGACTTCATCAACGATCAGCAACAACTTATACTTATAACAAAGTCTGGCCAATCCCTCAACGAATTCCGGATTAGCCGGGTAAACTCCGCCCTCGCCTTGGACCAGCTCAAGCATTACCGCGCAAGTTTGGTCGGTCATTGCGCCTAACCACGACTTGAGACTATTATACTCGGCATAAACGAAACCAGGGACAATCGGCTGAAAACTCTCTTGATACTGGGGTTTCCCGGTTGCGGATAACGCTCCCATAGTCCGGCCGTGGAAAGACCCTTTAGCGGTGATAATTTGATACCTTCCGCCCAATTTGGTTTTGCCGTATTTTCGGGCCAGTTTGATAGCTGCCTCATTGGCTTCGGCGCCGCTGTTAGCGAAGAAAACGCTGTGGTAATTGGTTAATTTAATAAGTTCTTGGGCCAACTTAATCTGTTCTTCAAGGTAAAAGTAGTTCGATACGTGTAGTATTTTTCCGGCTTGGGCGGACAAAGCGGCGACGATTTCCGGGTGACAGTGTCCAAAATTATTGACTGAGATTCCACTTAAAAAATCAATATATTCCTTATCATCGGCATCCCATAATCGGGACCCTTCACCCCGAACGAAAACCACCGGCAAACGCCCTACATTCTTCATTACCGTTTTCTGCCCGATATTTAAATACTCAGCATTACTCATTCCGATCACAACCTTTCATTCCACTACCATAGTACCGATTCCCTGATCGGTAAGGATCTCCAACAACATTGAATGAAGTTGTCTTCCGTCAATGATATGGGTCCGATTTACCCCGGCTTTTAAAGCGGTAATACAGGCTTGAACTTTAGGGATCATACCGCCTTCGATTTTGCCCTGATTAATCATTTGATGGGCCCGCTCCACCTGAAGCGCCGAGATTAAGCTCCCTTTATCCTGATAATCTTCGAAAATGCCCTCTACATCGGTGAGCATCACCAATTTTTCCGCTTTTAAAGCAGCGGCCAGTTCACCGGCGGCAGTATCGGCGTTAATATTGTAACTGACCCCGTCCTCGCCTACGCCAATCGATGAGATTACCGGTATGTAATTGGAGGCGATTAATTCCTCCAAAACATCGGTATTGATTTTAGTTACCTCTCCTACAAACCCGATATCCGGAACCTCTCCCTGATAATCAGCGGGCATGGTGGGGATGGTCTTCTTGGCTATGAGTAGGTTGGCGTCCTGTCCGGAGAGGCCGACCGCTTTTCCTCCTAGCAGATTCAGTTTGGCGACGATCTCTTTATTGAGTTTCCCGACCAACACCATTTGAACGATCTCCATGGTTTCGGAGTCGGTTACCCGTAAACCCTGAATGAATTGGGATTGTTTGCCTACCCGCTTCAACATCTGGGTAATTTCCGGCCCTCCGCCGTGAATCAAGACCGGGTTGACCCCTAAAAACTTTAGAAGGACTATATCTTGCATTACGGCGCGTTTTAAATCTTCATTAACCATCGCATTACCGCCGTATTTAATGACGAAGGTTTTACCGAAATATTTTCGAATATACGGTATCGCTTCGATTAAAATTTCAGCTTTAGCAACTAATCCATTCATTACCTACACTCCTTGGATAAATCCTAACCGAATATAAATTTTAAACATTAAGCATAACGAACCCAGAGGGCTAGGGACAACATAATGGAGAGGCTCGTGCGTTTGACTCATGCCTCGCGCCTCAATGCCTTATGCCTTATTCAACTCCGATAGCTTCCGTTAATTTTTACATAATCATAACTAAGGTCGCAGGTCCAAACCGAAGCTGTTTCCTTGCCATCACTCAAATCGATGTTAATAATAATTTCCTTTTGGGACAAAATCTGTTTCGCTTTGGTCTCATCAAACACTAGGCCAACACCTTTTTGATAAACCGGGAGATCCCCTAGGGAGATACTGACCCGATCCGGGTCGATCGCTACCCCGGAATATCCGACCGCCGCCAAGATCCGGCCCCAATTGGCGTCTTCCCCAAATAAAGCGGTCTTAACCAAATTGGAGGTGGCGACTGATTTACCGGCCTTAACCGCTTCTTCCTCGGTTTTACCGCCGCTAACTTTGATCTCCACCAGTTTAGTGGCGCCTTCGCCGTCCCGGGCGATCATTTTGGCCAACTCCAAACAGACTGTGGTCAAGGCCTGCAGAAAAACCTGGTAATCTTGATTTTCGGAGGTTATCGCCTCATTATTCGCCAAACCGTTCGCCAAGACAAAAAGACAATCGTTGGTGCTGGTATCGCCGTCCACTGAAATCCGGTTGAAAGATGTTTTCCCTGCAATAGCAGTCGCCTTTTGAAGTAAAGCCTGCTCAATCCGGGCATCAGTGGTTATAAAGCCAAACATCGTCGCCATATTAGGATGGATCATTCCCGAACCTTTGGCAATGCCCCCAATCCGGACAGTCTCCCCTCCCAATTCAAACTCGACAGCGGCTTCCTTGGGAAAAGTGTCGGTGGTCATAATCGCCCGGGCTGCCGCCGGGCTTCCGTTATCAGTGAGAAAATCGGCTTTTTCCGCTAACGCTTGTTCGATCTTTTCCACCGGTAAGGGGACCCCGATCACTCCGGTTGACGCCACCAATACCGAATCAACAGGAATATCAAGGGCTTTCCCGGCAGCCGCAGCCATTCTACGGGCTGCCTCCATACCGGCAGCTCCGACACAAGCGTTGGCATTGCCGCTATTACCGATAATCGCTTGGGCTTTACCTTTTTTCAAATATTCGCGGCTTAAAATAACCGGGGCCGCCTGAACCCGATTAGTGGTAAAAATCCCGGCCGCAGCAGCCGGAACTTGAGAATAGATTATCGCCAGATCTGGCAGTTGATTTTTCTTGATACCGCAGGCGGTCCCGCCCGCTTTAAAACCCTGTGGCGCTGTTACCCCACCGGAGATGGTTTTCATTGGCAAAACCTCCACATGTAAAAGATTATAACATATCATATAGAAATTAAAATATGATAATTGGTTTTTTGAGCGATTCACGAATCACCCCTACAATCCACCTTATGGGTAAATCGGCCATCCCTGCAAACCCATGGTTTCCGGAAGATCACAGACTAGGTTCATGTTTTGGACCGCTTGGCCGGAGGCGCCCTTGCCCATATTGTCGATTACCGAAACTACAATCAGTTGATTGGTGCGGCGGTCGACCCGGACCCCGATTTGACAACAGTTAGTACCGACCACCCACTTCAACTCCGGTAATTGCGGTTCTTTTACTATCTTCACAAACGGCTCTCCTTGATAACTCCGGGTTAAAATTTCCTCTACTTCTTGAGTGGTAATACTTTTAGTTAAACTCAGATGAATGGTGCTCAAAATACCCCGCGCCACCGGTAACAAATGGGGAGTGAATGAAACTTTAAGCTCTTTTCCTGCCGCCCGGGAGAGTTCTTGTTCAATCTCTGGAGTATGGCGGTGACCCGGCAAACCATAAGCTTTAAAGTTTCCGAAAAGTTCCGCGTAATTATAAGCTACTTCCCCTTTGCGCCCGGCCCCGGAAACGCCCGATTTGGAATCAATGATAATCCGGTCCGGGTCCACCAAACCTTCTTTTAAAAGAGGATAAACCGGTAAAATGATACTGGTGGGATAACAACCGGGATTGCCTACCACCTCTGCTTGGCGGATTTCTTTCCGGTATATTTCCGGCAGCCCATAAACCGCGTTTTTAGTTAACTCCCCTTGAGTATGTTGCAGCTTATACCATGCTTGGTACGTTTGGGCGTCCCGAAAACGGAAGTCGGCTCCCAAATCGATGACCTTCTGCCCTTTTTGCAGCAGGGGGGGGACCAGTTCCAATGCGACTCCATGGGGCATTGCCATAAAAACCACATCGCAACCGGCGACCGCATCCGCCGAGTCGGAACCGGTAAAGACCGGCCCATTCCAACCAGTGAAATTTCCGTAGGCTTCTTCAAATTTACGCCCCTCATGGGTCCGCGAGGTAATCGCGACGATCTCCGCTTCGGGATGTTGAGTCAAGATTCGGACTAATTCATTTCCCGTATACCCCGAAGCCCCGATAATGCCAACTTTAATCATTTGACCATACTCCTTTGGAAAACTATATATGTCGTAATAAGTTTTTTAGACGCACGTAGTTTACGGCGACACATTTAAGATTTATTCCAATTTAGATATGATATTTATAATTATACATGTATACAGTATGTATCGCAAGAGCTTTTTTCTTTGTCTAACAACATTTAATCTTTACGGCAACAAAATCCTATTGAATAAATATACCGTTATCTTCGAAATTAACTCATCATTATTCCATATTCCACAATAATTTCCTGCTACTATTTTACACTTGAATCAGGCTTAATAAACTAACTGAAATAAGAATATTTCAATAATGAAGACTTCAGAGGGTAAAAGATAGGAGACAAGAGCGAACCGCGCCTCAGTAGTTAAAATTATTCGGGCAAAAAAATACCGGGAATAGCTACTAAAATGAACTTAGCAGTATTCCCGTTATTACTTACCTAAAAACCGACTTTCTTATTAGGCGCCTAAAGCTTTTTGAAATTCCTTCGTCAACAGCGGCAGAATTTCGCGGACATCGCCGACAATCCCATAAGTGGCGATCTTAAAAATCGGAGCATCGGGATTTTTGTTAATCGCAATGATTATATCAGATGACGACATGCCGGCCATGTGTTGGATGGCGCCGTGGATGCCGCAAGCAAAGTAAATCTTCGGTCCAACGGTTTTACCGGTCTGCCCTACTTGGTGGGCGTAAGGAATCCATCCTGCGTCCACCGCAGCCCGTGATGCTCCGACCGCTCCGCCCAGCACTTTCGCCAGCTCTTCAACCATGGCGAAGTTTTTCGGATCGCATAGGCCACGCCCGCCGGAGACGATGATATTAGCTTCTTCAAGATTAACTACATAACCGGTCTCTTTCACAACCTCCAAAACTTTGGCGCGGATATCCCATTTAGTAGCAGACAAGTCAACCGGGATGATCTCTCCGGTCCTCGAGGAATCTTCAGCCAACGGTTTGAAGACCTTAGGCCGGACCGTAGCCATCTGAGGCCGGTGATTCGGGCAAAGAATGGTGGCCATCAGATTCCCTCCAAAAGCCGGCCTGGTCTGCAGAAGGTTCTTTTCGGCCACATCAACTTCCAAACCGGTACAGTCCGCGGTCAAGCCCGTTCCCAACCTGGCGGCGACTTTAGGCGCCAGTGACCGGCCGATAGCGGTGGCCCCCAGTAAAATTATATTAGGCTGTTCTTTTTTGACCAAGTCCATAATGACTTGAGTGTAAGAATCTTCGAGGAAATTTTCAAGCTCGGCCGCATCCGCCTGAAGGACCTTGTCCGCGCCGTGAGCGATTAATTTTTCAGACAAAGCTTCAATCCCGTTGCCTAATAAAACAGCCACTAACGGCTCTTGAAGCTGATCAGCTAGTTTCCGGCCTTCTCCCAATAGTTCCAAGGTAACGTTGGCCAGCTTTCCACCGCGTTGTTCGGCAAAGACCCAAACACCTTTGTATAAAGCCTTATCAATTTTCGCTTCAATATCCCGGGTTATTTCGATTGCCCTAAACTTACATGCCGACACGCAAGCGCCACAAAGATTGCAACCGTCTTTAATAACCGCTTTTTTATCGATAATTTCAATAATTCCAAAGGGACAACTCGGTAAACAAACTTTACAACCGTAACATTTATCGGTAAGCACCTTGATTCCCATCGTCTTCCCCCCAAAGTAATGAGTTAAAAAACATAACTAAATTTAACTGCCGGCTATTGAGCCAAAGACTAAGAGCCGAACACCAATAACTAGAAGCTTAATACTTAATAAAAATCAATAAGTCCCGGCCTAAACAATTTTACGGGTTAAAATCGCATCCACCAAAGATTTAACCTGTTCCTCAGGGGAGCCTTCAAAGATTTCCCCTTGGCATTTCAACTCGGGGATAAAAATCCGTTTGACCCAAGTGGGTGAACCATTAAGGCCGATTTTTTCCGGGGCAGCGCCGATCGTCTCCGCGTTCCAAATCGGTATTTGAATATTTTTAGCGCGCATTTTCCCTTTTAACGACGGCAACCTCGGTTCATTGATCTCTTTAACCACAGTCAACAATGCCGGCAAGGGAGCCTGCACCCGCTCGAAACCATCTTCATTCATCCGCTCAACGGTGATTTCCTTTTCGCTGATCTCATTGACCTTTTTTACATAGGTAACGTGAGGGATGCCGAGATTTTCAGCTATCTCCGGGCCGACTTGGGCGGTATCGCCGTCAATGGCTTGTTTGCCGCAGAGAATCAAGTCTACCGAACCGATCTTCTCAATCCCTTTCGCCAATGCATATGAAGTGGCCAAGGTATCGGAACCGGCAAAGGCTCGGTCGGAAAGTAAAACAGCTTCATCGGCTCCCATAGCGATTAGTTCTTTTAGAGACTCAGCCGCCTGAGGCGGTCCCATCGATAAAACAATCACCGTTCCGCCAAGTTTTTCTTTGATTCGTAACGCCTCTTCCACGGCATACATATCAAAAGGGTTAATAATGCTGGCTACACCTTCCCGAACCAGGGTATTGGTTTCGGGATTAATTTTAACCTCAGTCGTATCCGGTACTTGTTTCGCGCAAACTACGATCTTCACTATAAAATCCCCCCAAATTCTAGTAATTCTTTCTCTGTGCCTCTGCGTCTCTGTGGCAGACACAGAGACTATCTGGATTTTCGGGTATCCGTAAAAAGCGCCCCTGAGGGCGCTGATACTTTATTCTCTTATTTGGAAGCAAGTTCTTTAATTAATTCCAAAGCGATAATCTGGCGCTGGATTTGGTTGGTACCTTCGTAAATTTGAGTTATCTTGGCGTCCCGCATCATCTTCTCCACCGGGTACTCTTTCATATATCCGTAGCCGCCAAAGACTTGGACCGCGTCTACCGTCACTTTCATCGCCGTATCGGAGGCAAAAAGTTTGGCCATGGCCGATTCTTTGGAGAAATTTTTAGCGCCGGCGTCGATCATTCGAGCAGTGGCATAAACCAATGCCCGAGCTGCTTCTAATTGAGTGGCCATATCCGCTAACATGAACTGAAGCCCTTGGAAAGAAGAGATCGATTGTCCAAACTGTTTCCGTTCTCTGGAATATTTAACCGCCGCATCCAATGCGCCTTGGGCAATACCGATAGCCTGAGCGCCGATACCCGGACGGGTCCGGTCGAAGGTCTTCATGGTCGCGATAAATCCAATACCCTCTTTGCCGCCTAACAGGTTTTCCTTAGGGATCCGGCAGTCGCTAAAGATCAATTCACGGGTTGCCGAAGCCCGGATACCCATTTTATTTTCCTTTTTACCAAAGGAAAAACCGGGTGTGCCCTTTTCAACGATAAAGCAACTGATACCCCGGGGGCCTTTCCTTTTATCGGTCACCGCCATTACGGTATAAATCTCGGCTTCACCGCCGTTGGTAATCCATTGTTTGGTCCCGTTCAACACATAATGATCGCCATCCAACACAGCAGAGGTTTCCATTCCGGCCGGATCACTGCCGGCATTGGCCTCGGTGGCGGCAAAAGCTGCCAAACGTTTTCCAGAAGCAATATCCGGGAGGTATTTCTGCTTTTGTTCATCGGAACCTAATACCAGGATCGGCATACAACCCAAACCCGAAGCGGCATAACTTACGGCCACGCCACTACAGGCCCTGGACAATTCCTCTACTACCAAACATTGTTCAAAAACGCCCCCGCCCAAACCGCCATACTCTTCAGGCAGATAAACCCCGAACAAGTCGGCGTCGGCGATTATTTTCATTAAATCCCAAGGGAATTCCCCGGTTTCGTCCAACTCCAAAGCGCGTGGCGCAATCTTCTCATCGGCGATCCGCCGGGATAAATATTTAATCATCTGCTGCTCTTCAGTTAAAAAATAATTCAAAAACGACACCCTCCTTAATTATCCTTCAAAATCCTTGATAAACTTATCCCAATTTTCAACTTTCTTCAGTCTAACATAACGGGTCGAAGCTTGTCAAGACAATGGTTTTCACCTTATTTTAAATACTGGTCGGAATTCGACTCGGGTCGAATTTTACCGGTATAATTTATGCATCCATAACCATTGCTCCGGGTGTTCTCTGATCATGTCCTCGATTAACCGAATGAACATGGCGGTATTTTCCGCCACATCCCGCTCATGATCGCCGGTCCGGATCAATTTGATCTCTTCGCTGAGTACCACCTGGTAATGTCCGGGCTTTTCCCGGAAACACCGGGCCGAAAAAACTGGCGCGCCAGTCTTTAAGGCAAATTCAGCCGCCCCCCTTGGGAGGGAAGCTTCTTTGTTAAAAAATTTGACTAAAACCCCATTTTTTAATGTCGATTGATCCATCAGAAAAGATACAATCTCATTGCGTTTCAAGGCAGCCAAGATCGGCCTTAAAAATCCGTTTTTATCGATTAGCCCCATTCCCAACGACCGCCGGTTGTCTTGAATAATCTGATCGACCAATCCATTGGATTGAAATTTGACAATCGGATTAATCTTAAAACCCCAATATATTATTGACACGCCTAATAATTCCCAGTTTCCCAAATGCCCTGAGACTAGGAGGGCGCCTTTATTTTGCGCCAAGATTCGTTTTAAATTCTCCTCGCCTTCAAACCGGACCGCTTTCATAAAGACTTCCGGTTTACGTTCATAATAATATAGAAATTCACTGCCCACCATCCCGATATGTTCCCAAACTCTTTTGGCCAATTGGCGTTCATCGATTTCAGTTTTAAAAAAGCCGTTTTCCCGGGCGACGCGAATATTGGAAATTGTCAGTTCCCTTCTCTTTTTAAGGATTAAGAACGCCAATTTCCCAAGTTGTCTACCGATAAAGCAACTGAAGGAAATTGGGAAAATTCTTACAGCGAACAACAATAACCTAAAAAGGGTATACTCAATCAGATTTAATGCTCTGGAACGTTTAGCCATTTATCCTCCTAAATATGGCGCAATAAGTTTTAAATGCAAATCTTAAATGAGAAATTTACTTCATCCTATATATGGTTCAGGAATGGAAAAGGTATTATCAAAATTTATCTATGCTTTCATCCCGGTAAGTCCTTGGATGATATCATGCAGATGAATAATGCCGATCGGATGGCCTTTGGAATCAACCACCGGAAGAACCGTGATATGTTTTTCCTCCATGATGTGCATGGCTTCAGCAGCCAGTTTTTCTTTGCCGACCGTCCTTGGATTGCGGGTCATAACTTGCTCGATTGGTAGCATTAAAGGTTCTTGATATTTATTTAAAATCCGGCGCAGATCACCATCGGTAATAATTCCGGTTAAAACGCCTTTCTCGTCAACAACCACCGCTGCGCCATGATTGCCTTTACTGGTCATGACGATCAGAGCATCCCGGATTACGTTTTCTTGGGAAATAACCGGATTTTCCTCACCGGTATGCATCAATTTTTCGACTGTCAACAATAAACGCCGGCCCAGAGTACCTCCGGGATGAAACAGCGCAAAATCTTCGGCGCTGAAATTACGGGCGTTTAATAGCACCACCGCTAAAGCGTCGCCCAGCGCCAAGGTGGCGGTAGTGCTGGCCGTAGGGGCCAGCCCCAAGGTGCAAGCTTCTCGTTCCACTTCCACCACTAAAACCAGATCGCTATTTTCAGCCAAAGAAGAATTTTTAGAACCAGTGATCGAGATAATCGGAGTCCCAATAATCTTCAAAGTCGGCAAGATCGCCAGAACTTCATCCACTTCCCCGCTTTGGGAGATGGCGATTACTATATCGGACGGAGTGACCATCCCCAGATCGCCGTGAACTCCTTCACCGGGGTGGAGAAAAAACGAAGGGGTCCCGGTGCTTGCAAGAGTGGCCGCGATCTTTCTCCCAACCAAGCCGGACTTGCCCATGCCGGTGACCACCACTCGGCCTTGGCATGCCAAGATCATTTCAACCGCTTTAATAAAATCTTCGCCTAGGATTTCCGCCTGGCGCTTAACGCACTCCGCTTCAAGCAGCAATACTTCTCTGGCTTGTTTCAAATAAACTTGGTTTCGGCTATTTTCAGTCTGGGACATGGATATTCTCCTTTATCGCTAAACGTCGTTCGTTACGCGTTAAACGTACCACGTTACGCGTATGAATGTGGGGTAGTTTGCCTAGAATCCCATATGCATAGCTTTTACGCGTAACGCGAAACCCGGAACGCGTATCGAAACAATATTCCTGACTACTGATTGTTTTTCACAACCCGATCAATCTCCACTAACATCTTCAAAAGCGATTCCAATTCATCTAATTTTACCATATTGGGGCCGTCGGATTTGGCGCAGTCCGGATTATCGTGGACCTCCAGGAAAAGGCCGTCGACTCCGGCGGCGACAGCCGCCCGGCACAGATAAGGCACAAAACGCCGGTCGCCACCGGTGCTTTTCCCTAGTCCGCCCGGTTCCTGAACGCTATGAGTACCGTCGAAGATCACCGGCACTCCGAAAGAACGCATAATCGGCAGAGCCCGCATGTCCACGATCAACCGGTTATAACCGAAAGAGACACCCCGCTCGGTCAGGCAGACTTGCTTATTCCCGGTGGAATAGACTTTTTCAATTGCGTTTTTCATATCCTCTGGCGCGCTAAATTGGGCTTTTTTAATATTGACCACTTTACCGGAATTTCCGGCAGCCACGATCAGATCGGTTTGGCGGGAAAGAAAGGCCGGAATCTGAATAATATCCAACACCCGGGCAGCAATCTCCATCTG
>JBLNDC010000235.1:0-8324 GCA_050261255.1 Bacteroidota bacterium | reverse complement strand
TTTATCGAGAAAAAGCGAGGGAATCAAATGAAACCAACCAAAAACTTTGCCAGCGACAACAATGCCGGGGTTCATCCCGAGATTTTAAAGGCCATCGTCGAAGCGAATCAGGGCTATTGTTTGGCTTACGGCGATGATCCTTACACCGAACGGGCGATCGCCAAGTTCCGGGAACATTTCGGACCTGAAGTTGAAGTTTTTTTCGTCTTCAACGGGACCGGCGCCAATGTAACGGGGCTAAACGCTATCACCGGGCCGTTTAACGCGGTGATCGCCCCGGAGACTGCCCACATCAACTGTGACGAAGGGGGAGCTCCTGAAAAGATTACCGGTTGCAAACTCCTGACGGTTCCGACTAAAGATGGGAAGCTGACAGTGAACTTAATCGAGCCTTTCCTGGGAATGCTGGGCAATCAACATCATAACCAGCCGAAGGCGGTGTCGATCACTCAATCCACCGAATTGGGCACAGTCTATACTCCCGGCGAAATCCGGGTGATCGCCGATTTTGTCCACGCACACAATATGTTTTTACATATGGACGGCGCCAGGCTGGCCAATGCCGCCGCCGGATTGGGTTGTCAATTAAGGGAGATAACCGGCGACGCCGGGGTGGACGTGCTCTCCTTCGGCGGGACTAAAAACGGTTTGCTCCTCGGGGAGGCGGTAGTCTTTTTCCGGCCGGAGTTGGCCCGGGATTATCAATACCTTCGGAAACAGGATATGCAGCTCGCTTCGAAGATGCGCTTTATCAGCGTGCAATTCGAGCGGCTGTTAACGGACGATTTGTGGCTCGAAAATGCCGCCAACGCCAACAAAATGGCCCGATTGCTCGCAACGGAGCTGGCGAAGATCCCAGGGATCAGCATTACCCAAAAAGTCGAGGCGAACGGCGTTTTTGCCGCGTTTCCCCGTCAGATCATCCCGCTGGTACAGAAGATTTATCCTTTTTACGTTTGGGATGAAACCGTCCCGGTGGTACGGTTGGTGAACTCCTTCGATACTACCGAAGAGGATGTTTATGATTTTGTGAGGGTAGTAAAAAAAGAAATGGGACTTTGAATATTTTGAGTCCGTGGTTTCAGGTCATCGTTCCCAGTTCCCAGTTCACAGAAAAACCAACTGGGAACAAGCCTACTAGAATCACTGATATTTAAGAACAGTGAACGATTCGTCTTCGAATCAGCAAAAGTAAGGAGGTTTTATAATGCAACCATTGAAATTGGGGGTCCTCGGCGTTTCCGGCCATTTTATCATGAGAGTTCTTCCGGCGCTGCGCCGGTCGGAGGAGGTTTTGGTATACGGTATCGCTTCCCGGGACGGGGCGAAGGCCCAAGAAGCGGCGGATCGATATGGAATTTCTCGGGCCTATCCTTCTTATGACGCGCTTTTAGATGACCCGGCGATTGAGGCGGTTTACATCCCGTTACCCAACGACCTTCATTTGGAATGGATTAAGCGGGCGGCGGATCGCGGCAAAGCGATTCTCTGCGAGAAACCGCTGGCCCTTAACAGCAGTCAGGCCGAAACGGCGGTGGCGTATGCCCGATCCAAGAAAGTCCAGCTGATGGAGGCTTTCATGTATAAGTTTCATCCCCAGTGGCAACGAGCGCTGGAGATTGTAAAGTATGGCGAGATCGGCAAGGTCCGTTCGATCCATAACTGGTTCGGCTATCATAACGTCGATCCCAAGAATATCCGGAACATCAAGGAAAACGGCGGCGGGGCGCTGTTGGATATCGGCTGCTACGCTGTTTCCTCAGCCCGGTTCCTGATGCGGGCCGAACCCCAACGGGTACTGGCGGTCATTGTAGAAGACCCGCTCTTCGGAACCGACATTTTAGTCAACGGGGTTCTGGATTTTGGCGAAGTCCGGGCTATGTTCACGGTGGGCACTCAGACTTTTCCCCAACAAAAAGTCACGGTCCAAGGGTCGGCCGGGGTACTCACCGTTGAGCTGCCGTTCAACATGTTCCCCGATGTCCCCGCCAAACTTACCGTCCAAACCGGGGTCGGGGTCAGGAGCGTGGAATTAGGGCCCGCCGACCAATATCAGCTAATGTTCGAGGCCTTTGCCAAAGCGGTCCGTTCCGGTGCAGAGATTCCGGTTAGTCCCGAGGATGCGGTCGCCAACTTGAAGGTACTGGACGCGCTATTCCGTTCCGGCGGTAGCGGCGGTTGGGAAACGGTCAATTAACGGCGAATGATCTATCATTAGTTTTTTTATTTGTTTTTAGAGGAATAGTTGTTTTTGACAAGAATTATATAAAAATGTCCGGCTTAAAAAGCGATTTGTACGGATATAGGTTAAATCACATATAAAATATTCAGCCATAAGGAGGAGAACGATTTTGCCTAAGGAGTTTTTGAACGAGGATTTTATGCTGCAGAACGAAACCGCCCGGATTCTCTATCATGATTATGCCAAGGAAATGCCGATCTTTGATTATCATTGCCATTTGCCCCCTCAAGACGTGGCCAATAACCGGCAGTTTGAAAACCTGACCCAAATTTGGCTGGGCGGCGATCACTATAAATGGCGGGCAATGCGGACTAACGGCGTTGACGAACGCCTGATCACCGGCAATGCCAGTGATGAGGAGAAATTTATGGCTTGGGCCGGGACTGTCCCCTACACTGCCCGTAATCCTCTTTTCCATTGGACCCATCTGGAACTGAAGAGGCCGTTCGGAATTACCGGGAAGATTTTAAATCCGGAAACAGCCAAAGAAATATACAACCAGTGCAATCAGATGTTAAAGACCGAAAAGTTCCGCGCCCGGGGAATCATGGAACAAATGAACGTCAAAGTGGTTTGCACCACCGACGACCCCATCGACGATTTGGCGAACCATAAATTAATCCAACAAGATTCCAGCTTCAAGATTAAAGTATTGCCGGCATTCCGGCCGGATAAGGCGATGGCCGTCGAGTCTCCGGAAAATTTCAACGCCTATGTCGACAAACTGGCCAAAGCAGCCGGAATGCAAATTGACAGCGCTCAAGCGATGGTTGAAGCCCTCCGGAAACGGCATGAATTTTTCCATCAGATGGGGAGCAGGCTCTCGGATCATGCCTTGGAACTCCCTTACGCCGAAGATTATACCATGGCTGAGATCGAAGGGATCTTTACCAAGGTTCGGCAAGGGAAGGCGGTCAGCCGGGATGAAGTCTATAAGTTTAAGTCAATGATGATGTATGAATTCGCCGTCATGAACGCCGAGAAAAATTGGGTAATGCAGCTTCATTGCAACGCGATCCGCAATCTGAACAGCCGGTTGATGAAATTATTGGGCCCGGATACCGGTTTCGACGCAATCGGCGATTATGAAATGGCCAATCCGTTGGCGAAGTTCCTGAACCGCCTCGACCGGGAGAATAAATTGCCCAAGACGATTATTTACACGTTGAATCCGAAGGACAATGAGGTAATCGCCACGGTGATGGGTTGTTTTCAAGACGGATCGGCGCCTGGAAAAATCCAGTTCGGTAGTGGCTGGTGGTTCAATGATCAGAAAGACGGGATGATCCGGCAGATGGAAGCCTTGTCCCAATTGGGCTTGCTTAGCCGCTTCATCGGGATGCTTACCGACTCAAGGAGCTTTCTCTCCTACCCCAGGCACGAGTATTTCCGGCGGATCCTCTGCAATATCATCGGCACCGACGTTGAAAACGGCGAGTTGCCCAATGACACCAAGTGGCTGGGAAAGATGGTGCAGGATATTTCCTATTATAATGCTGTAAACTATTTTGGAATAAATGTCGATTAAGGGAGTAATACTCCCTTTTTTCGTTAACTGAGGAATTGCATAATTTGCGATATTAACCTTAATCTGGTTAATACAATTTAAATATCTGTGCATAAACTGATTTTTTTGATATAATATATTAAAATTATTTCAGGAGGAAGAATTGATGCCTGGAACAATCGCAATAGTTGAAGATGAAGCCAACATAGTCGAACTGATAAAGTATAACCTAGACCGGGAAGGATATCGGACCATTTCCGCGAATAACGGCCGCAAAGGATTGGAATTAATCAAACAAGAATTGCCTGATTTGGTGATTTTGGATTTGATGCTCCCCGAGTTGGACGGCCTATCGGTTTGTAAACAACTTCGGTCCGACACCCAAACCAAATCAATCCCGATTATTATCTTGACGGCTAAGAGCGAAGAAGCGGACCGGGTGTTAGGCCTGGAAATGGGCGCCGACGATTACGTGACCAAACCGTTTTCCCCTCGCGAGCTTGTAGCCAGAGTCCGGGCTGTTTTACGCCGCAGCGGTTCCGTGGATGAGGAGGAGCCGGAAGTGATCGAGAGCGGGGTAATCCGGATCGATCTGAGACAGCACCTGGTTAAGGTAAGGGGCGTCGAAGTAGAGTTAACTCCCAAGGAATTTGACTTTTTAAAATTGTTGCTTTTAAATCCCGGACGAGCTTTTACCAGAGAATTTCTCTTGGAGCATCTATGGGGTTATGAATATTTTGGCGATACCCGGACGGTTGATGTACATGTGCGGCGGTTGCGCCAAAAGATTGAAGACGATCCGGCTAACCCGGAATATTTGGAGACCGTGCGCGGGGTAGGCTATCGTTTTCGAGGTGAATAAATAAGATGAAAACAATCTATTGGCAACTGGGAGGATTTCTCCTCCTTCTTTTTTTGCCATTTTTCTTAGCCGGTCAGCTCTGGGAAAATTCAAGCTTCATTCTTTTCGCATTTATTTGGTTTTTAGGCCTTGGCTGGTTAATGTCCCGCTGGTTGCGGGCGCCTTTAGAAGAAATACTGGAGTTTATGGAAAACCTACGGTTGGGCGTCCCCTTTAAAAACCGGGTAACGCGCAGAGATGACTTGTATGGGCAGTTAGCCAAGGGTTTGGAGAAATTGGAACGCTCCCATACCAGCCATCTAAGTACTTTACACGGGAGGATGGAGGAGATCCAAGCGATTCTTTCCAGTATGTCGGAAGGGGTGGTTGCAACCGACATTACCGGGAGAATCAGTTTGATCAACCCGATGGCCGCAGAGCTGTTTAACTTGACCCACGGCGAAGGAGTAGGAGAGTTTCCTTATAAAGTTTTCCCCGATTCCGAGCTGGGTGACGTCTTTCACCAGGTTTATGTAAAAGGATTTCCGGTTGAAAAGGAGATTAAATGGTCTAATCCGGAACGGGTTTTGAATTTGCGCTTAGCGCCGATCCGTGATGAAGTGGAAGAGATCCGCGGAGTAGTCGCAGTAATCGGCGATGTAACCAAATTGCGCCGTTTGGAAACGATGCGCAAAGACTTTGTCGCCAATGTTTCCCATGAATTGAAGACTCCGTTAACTTCAATCAAAGGCTTTGTCGAGACTTTGCTCGACAGCGACCTGGAAGATAAAGAGACTACCCGTAAGTTTATGACCATTATTTTCCAAGAAGCGGAACGTTTGAACAATCTGATCCATGATCTGTTAGATATGTCGAAATTGGAATCCGGCCAAACCGAATTGCGAAAGAAGCAAGTAGAACTTGAGCCGTTAATTGATAGTGTTGTTTTGTCGGTTTCCAACCGAATGAATGAGAAGCATCTCGTATTGGACAAGGATATCCAGGCCAAAATGGTTTGGGGCGATGAAGGTTTATTAAAAGAGCTGTTCATTAATTTAATCGACAATTCGGTTAAATATACGCCCCCTGGTGGTAAAATCTTGGTGGGGAGCTTGAAAGAAAAAGGGGAAACAATAATCTATGTAAGAGATACCGGATTCGGAATCCCTGCCGAGAGCCTCTCCCGAATCTTCGAACGTTTTTACCGGGTTGATAAAGGAAGGTCCCGGGAGATGGGCGGAACCGGACTTGGATTATCCATTGTCAAACATATTGTGGAACGGCATGGGGGAAAAGTTGCCGTCCAAAGCGAACTAGGTAAGGGAAGCGAATTCACAGTGACCATACCGGATGTTGCGCCGGCGGAGGAGGACTCGGATGGAAAGACTGAATAAATATTTGGCCCGGGCCGGAGTCGCATCCCGCCGTCAGGCCGATACTTTAATCCAAGCGGGGAAAGTCAAGGTTAACGGAGTTACTGTTAGGGAAATGGGGATCCAGATTAATCCCCGAGATGATCAGGTGGAGGTTGATGGTCAATTAATTAGAAGCCGGGGCGAGTATGAATATTTAATCCTTCATAAACCCCCGGGTTATCTAAGTACAGTGCGGGATCCATTTCAACGGCCTACCGTAATCGATTTATTGCCTAAAACAGAAACCCGGTTGTATCCGGTCGGAAGATTGGACCTCGATACCTCCGGGCTATTGTTTTTTACTAACGATGGAGATCTGGCCTTAGCTCTGACTCATCCCCGTCATTTAGTAGAAAAAGTATATCGTGCCAAAGTTTCCGGAATACCTGCCGCTTCGGACCTGGAAAAGCTGGCCCGGGGGATTTTGCTGGAGGATGGTCCGACTGCTCCGGCAAAAATTGCATTAGATAAGGTCGAAAATGGGTATGCTATCATCGTAATTACCCTTAGGGAAGGCAGAAAACGTCAAGTTAAAAGAATGATGAGGGCGATCGGCCATCCAGTCCTGGAGCTGCATCGGGAAGCAATGGGCCCTTTGACCTTGGGGACCTTGAAACCGGGGGCGTACCGCCGCCCGACCGAATTTGAACTTAATGAATTATTGAAGCTAAAGGAAAAAATCGGGAAACCGAACCGCGAATGAGGAGTTGAAATCCATAGATGTCGGTTAAGGCCAAGATTCGACTTGATTTCAAAGCTGAGGACGGGGGAAGAAAGTTTTTTTGGAAACGCCGGAATTTACGAGAGGCAGCCAAAACATTACGTTCCAGGCAGGTATCATTATTGCGGAATTTACCGTTTCAGGGTCTAAACGTCGAGGAACTCAACGAGGATCGAGAAGTCTATTTAATACCAGATGTAGCGAGCCATAAGGAAATCGCCTTCGCCCCGCTGGAGTTGACTGTTGACGCCGATTCAATCGAAGATTTGATGCAATTTACTTTGCGGGAAGAGTTCCGCAAGATAAAAATCTTGGAGCCTAATGAGATTTCCCTATCCAATGGGGAAGTAGAAAGGCTTCTCTTCAAAGTTAACGAAGAATACCGGGATGAAATCATTGACCAGGAATAAATCTACTTTGTTAAAATTAGAAAGTGGATATCCTTTGAAATAATTCTAAAAAAGAAAGCTGGAGATAAAATGCCGGTCAGATTTATTACCCGACATTTCATGAAGGATCTAGGGATCGATTTAGGGACTGCCAATTGCCTGGTTTATGAGCGGAAGAAAGGAATTCTCTTGCGGGAACCTTCGGTAGTGGCGATCAATAAAAAAACCAAAGAGGTATTGGCGATCGGTACGGAAGCTCGTCAAATGATCGGTAGAACTCCTGGGGACATTGTGGCGATCCGCCCCTTAAAAGAAGGGGTAATTGCCGATTTCGACATTACCCGGGAAATGATCAAATATTTTATTCGCAAAGCCTGTCGGGGTAGGGTCTTCGTTAAACCCCGGGTAGTGGTGAGCGTTCCCTCCGGCACTACCGATGTCGAACGGCGGGCAGTCATTGAAGCAACCGTTAACGCCGGAGCCCGGGAAGTTTATTTGATTGAAGAGCCGGTAGCGGCCGCTATTGGAGCCGGCTTGCCGGTCCATGAAGCCACCGGAAACATGGTGATTGATATTGGGGGCGGTACTACTGATGTGGCGGTGATTTCATTAGGAGGAATCGTTACCGGCCAATCGGTCCGGGTGGGAGGCAACACCATGGACGAAGCCATCGCTAAATACATCAGGCGCAATTATAACTTGATGATCGGCGAAAGAACCGCGGAAGATATCAAAGTTTACATGGGCTCGGCTTACCCTTTGGAAACGGAAATCAAATATGATGTTCGGGGCAGGGACCATGTCACCGGGCTTCCGAAGGTTATTCAAATCACTTCGGAAGAGATCCGCGAATCGCTCCGGGAGCCCCTTAACGCAATTATTGGCGCAGTAAGGGTGACAATTGAAAAGACTCCTCCGGAACTAGTAGCGGACATTATGTTCAAGGAGATTACCTTAACCGGAGGCGGGGCTTTACTAAAAGGGATGGATAAATTGCTCAGCAAGGAATTGGGGATGTTGGTGAAAATCGCCGATGACCCGTTGTCAAGCGTGGCGATCGGCACCGGAAGGACTTTGGAGCATATTCACTTATTAACAAAGGTTTTAGTAGCGGCCAAGCGAGCCACTTAAGAAATTGTTAACTAATGAATGATAATTGACAATTGACAATTAATAATTAATAATTGATAATTAAAATAAAAGCGCTGT
>JBLNDC010000234.1:0-3535 GCA_050261255.1 Bacteroidota bacterium | reverse complement strand
CTCTTATCCAGAGAAGGGGAGGGAACGGCCCGATGAACCTTCGGTAAAGTCGAATTATGGCTTTCGGAAGCTGGTGCTAGTTCCGGCGGGGAACCCCCCCGGAAGATAAGAGAGGTTTACTTGAATAGCGAAGCCTCTTTCCTGGTAAGGAAAGAGGCTTTTTGGTCATGAAAATCTTTAAGATTTAAGATTTACGAAAATGTAACCAAAAATGGTAATTAAATTCTTGACTAAACTGATAGAAATACTTATAATTAATTTAATTCCTAGTAAAATAGTAGGATTACTTATAATTAACTTTCAAATATGGGGGATTTGAATGGACCAGGTTGAGAGTCGGATTATTGAGATTCTAAATCAACAGCGACTGCGGATTATTGATTTTGCTGAAGATATTTTTGCACATCCGGAGTTGGGTTTTAAGGAAGAGCGAACGGCCGAGAAAGTGGCGGTTGAATTAAAAAAGCTGGGTTTGCCAGTAAGGCAAGGTTTAGCCATAACCGGCCTCAAAGCTTATTTGAATCGAAATTGCGACGGGAATAGCGACGATGAACAGCTCACCGTAGCTGTCATTGGGGAACTAGATGCGGTGCGATCCCCATATCATCCCAATTCCGATCCGATAAGCAAAGCGGCTCATGCCTGCGGACACCATGCTCAATTGGCGGCATTATTCGGCGCGGCCATTGCGCTCAGTGACCCTGAGGTATCCCGGTCACTTGACGGAAACGTTATCTTTTTTGCTGTTCCGGCAGAAGAATATGGCGAAATTGAGTTCAAAAAATCACTCCGGGAAAAAGGATTGATTGAATTTTTGGGTGGTAAGGCGGAGCTGATTCGCCTTGGGGAGTTTGATGAAATTGATATTGCTTTAACCCATCATAGCAGTTTTAGTGATGAAGCAAAACCGGTAGTGGTTGGTTCCGGTTCCACCAATGGTTTTATCGCCAAGCGGATCCGTTATATCGGTAAAGAAGCCCATGCGGCCGGCGGGCCCCATGAGGGAATCAATGCTTTAAATGCCGCCTTAATCGGTTTAAATGCGCTAAACGCTCAGAGAGAGACTTTTAAAGACGATGATGCGGTCCGGATCCATCCGATACTCACCAAAGGCGGGGATTTGGTTAATGTAATCCCCGGTGAGGCAATTATCGAATTACTGGTTCGGGCCCGTACCTTAGAAGCAATTTTAGATGCTAATGCTAAAGCCACTCGGTCTTTTGAAGCCGGGGCATATGCAATCGGAGCGCAAGTCGAAATTAATGACTTTCCGGGCTATTTACCCAGGGTTCCGGAATCAATTTCCTCGCCGATTACCGCTATAGCCAAGAGGGTAGTAGGAGCTGACCGGGTGTGGGAAGTTGATCCGAAGGTACATAACGCTTTTTCCAGTGATGTTGGGGATGTCAGTCATATATTGCCGGTTTTTTCCTTTACTACAGGCGGAACCACCGGCGAATCTCACGCCGCTAATTTCCGAATCGTCGATCCGGAAATGGCTTATATTGTCCCTGCTAAAATAATGGCTTTAACTGTTTATGACATGTTAAAAAACAGCGCCGCCAACGCCAAACGTCTGAAAACAAACTATCAACCCAGGCTCACTCGTGAACAATATGTTCAATATTTAAACTCGGTTCTTAAGTCTTAATCAAATTACATTGGAGGGATACTCATGCCGGATCAACAACTAATTGCCAAAGAGGAAGCAATTAATGAAGTCCGGAAGGCTTGTTATCATTTTGCGGATTTATATTTTCACTTTGCGGCAGTTTTATTTAAAGAACTGGGGCCAGAAAAAGCCACAATATTGATCGAACAGGCAATCCGGAATCGAGCGATTGAACGGGGAGAAAAACTCAGAAAAAAAGCTGCCGACAATCAGCTTCCAACCAATCAGGAAAGTTGGTCCAAGGTTACCGATATTCCCTTTCTTGGTTGGGATAAATCACTGGGTAGGTTGGAATGCCCTTACGCCGCAGCATGGCTGGCCCGTTATGATGAAAACCCCTGGTTTCCCGAGATAGCTCAACTTTATTGTAATGTTAATGATCCTCAGGTTTCGGAGAGTTTCACCGGCACCACCTCCCAGCGGATCACTAAAAATGTGCTGGCGGGTGATGAAATTTGCGATCGGGAATATTTCGAGATTAAGAGATAGCGTAGGTGAAACATTTTAGGAGACAGATGAAAATGGTAAAATTCAAACTTATTAAATCATGGCCGGTATTCATTGCCCAGTTGGCTACATTGATTGTAATTTTGGCCTTAACCGAATATCTCGTTAAAAAAGGGATTATCGGTGATCTATATTTGGCCTCCCCGTCCCAGACCTTTCAGGAATTAATCCTACTATTTCAGGGGAATATTCTATTTCAACATTTGGCGGCGACACTCAAGGAGTTTGTGCTGGGTATGATACTTGCCGTAATCATCGGAATTGGTTTGGGATTAGTCATTGCGAGGTTCAAAACTTTTGAATCCTTTATAGGACCTTATTTATCAGCGTTAATGGCTATTCCCAAAGTAGCGATCATTCCTTTACTGACGATCTGGTTAGGTATCGGTTTGCCTAATAAAGTACTCTTGGTATTTTTATTTAGCTTTTTCCCGATTGTTTATAACACCATAACCGGTGTGAAAAATACATCGGAAAACCATTTAAAAGTGGCCCGGGTTTTTAGAGCCAATCCTCTGCAATTGACATTTAAATTGTTTTTACCTTCAGCAATGCCAACTATTTTTGCCGGACTCCGGGTGGGGGCGAGTACCGGATTTGTAGGAGCCATCTTTGGGGAGATGATGGCCTCAAAGGAAGGTTTAGGCAACTTATTGACTAGTGCATCACAATTATACAAAACCGGACAATTATTTGCCATTATTTTAATTACTACAGTAATATCAATCCTAATAATCTACGGAATTGACTGTATCGAAAGGAAGGTGTTTTTACGCTGGAAATACGAGAAATAAAGATATTTGCTCGCTTGAACGAAAAATTTATTTGAAATGATGGTGATCCATAATGCAAATTTTCAAAAAAACGTTATCTATTATATTGATTGGTATTTTGAACTTCGGGTTGTTTACGGTTCCTCCCATTGCGGAAGCGAATAAAAACTCCGGCCAGGTAAAAATCCGTTATGCCGCATTTGAAGGAATGACCGGCCTGGGTTTTTGGTTTGGTAAAGAAAAAGGGTTTTTTAAGGATGCCAGCTTGGATCTGGAAATTTTAAATATCATTGACAAGGTAGCTGCATTTGCCGCTGGCGAAGTTGATTTTGCCGATTTGGCGACCACCAATGCCATAATCGGAGCGGGACGCGGAGCGCCTTTTAAAATTGTAGCCTCGATGTTCCGCACTAAAGGCGCATTTTACTTGATTGGGCGTCCGGATATTAAAAAAATTGCTGACTTAAAGGGAAAGAAAGTTGGAGTCGGTTTGATCGGTTCCGGAATGGATGTTTATACCCGTGTTATTTTAAAAGAAAACGGACTTGACCCCTTAAAAGACGTTACTTTAATCAATAACGGC
>JBLNDC010000233.1:0-6018 GCA_050261255.1 Bacteroidota bacterium | reverse complement strand
GGCGCTTTTCCATCCGGCGAAGTTATAATATAGGCCGCCGGTAGACCCAACTCTTTTAATTTACTAAGTATCGGCGCTGTTATAACCGCCTTTTCCCTTATTAAAATCGTGCCATTTGGAGCAAAAATGCTTTTACCAACAACCATTCCCACCTTCAAATCTTCGATGCGCACCTTTTGCATTATCTAACCTCGCTTTTCTGATGATACTTTTTATCAATTCTCCAAATGAAAGCCAAGATGGTGGCGACTAATTGATAGGTCTTTTCCGGAATTGGCGATCCCGGTTCCAGTTTGGCTAAGATCTTCGCCAGAGCGGGTTCGGTATGATTAGGAACTCCGGCTTCCATCGCCAGACGGAGGATGGTTTCGGCGATTTTCCCTTTTCCGGAAGCCACGACAACCGGAGCTTGATCGATTCCGGGACGATAGCGCAACGCAGCCGCATATTTCGGTTCTATTTTGGAGTTTTTATCCTCTAAATCCATAGATCCACTCCGGACAAAGGATCTGAATAATTCTCCTTAGGTTCAAGCGCCACATTGATTAAAACGTCTTTCCGGTTAACGCTCTCCTTTAACTCGATTAAGTTTCTTAATAAATATTTTCGGACTGAATCATTTTCAACTTTAAAGGTAATTTGACTTCCCTTTTCTCCGGTTCGAAGGTATAAATGAATTTCACCCAGATTTTCCGTAGGAATATTCATTTGTAAAATTTGTTCACCCTTACTCTGTTTACCGTCGCCGGATTCCTCCCGCCATTTGACTAAGACTTCATGGAGGGTGTCGTGGGAATCGTTGAGCAAAAAAGGGATTAGGTTATAATTTCCGTTAATGCCATCTTCATGGAGGATCGCTTTATTTAACGCTAAGTTTCGGTCCAGCAAAACTTCGATTTTTTCACTTAAATCTTTAGATTCAAAAGTCGAAGCCAACTTGGATACCAGTTGTTTGAATTCGTTAACAAACGGCGCTTTGGCACCTAGTTTATCCGCCGCTTGGCTCGGAGTTTGATTGTTGGAAACTTCAACTGATGGATTGGGATTTTGATTAGGCTTGGCGAATTGGCGAAGCTGGGTTTCAGGCATTGATTTTGTTCCCGGTTGACGTAATAATTGGCTTAGTTCCGGATTATCCGTTAATAACGGTTGGCGGAATAATCCTTTGGCTAGGCCCTGGTTTTCCTTTGACGGTACTGAAGATTCGCTCTCGTTCTTATTTAGATAGCGTATTATCGTTTCGATTTGTTTGAGGAGAGTTTCAAATTTAGCTGGAACTTCTTCCGGTTTAGCTGACATACCCAGCAGCAAACGGGCTAAAATATTAGTACCGGAATGCTCCGAATCGGACTGGCGCAACAGATTCCAGAGTAAATCTCGGATTTCGGCATCCTGATATATCCATGAAGTAATAATGGTTTCCGGGTTTACCTGCCATTTATGAGCGATGATCAAAGCTAACACTTGGGGGGGTAAAATTTGTTGGTATTTACTTTCAAAGCTTTGTAATAATTGGACGAAATTTTGAATGTTCTCCTGGTTTACCGGCAAGCCTTCTTTGGTTAAAGCAGTGATAATCGCTTTTTGAGCAATAGCCTGTTTGCCTAAAGTGTCAAGATCATTAGGAATATTGGCCGGCTGATTGTTACTGATGATTCTAAGCAATACTCTGCCCTGTTGATCATGATTAACTAAAAATTTCAGAACCGTTCCGGATTCAAGATCCGGATTGCCTTCTATTTTAGCATGAAAACTATGCCCGGCCATTTCCAACAATGCTTCATCCGCCGAAGCGCTAATCACTTTGCCGATGATTTTCTGACCATCCCTAAGGCTAAGGGTTTCAACCGGTAATGTATTGCCGGTTGAAAAAGGATTAAACCCATCGATCTTCAAAGCAAAACCTCTTCGTGCTCGAATATATTCAGCGATTCACTTACCTTTCGTTGTTGCAAGCAAAAAGACTTTCGGTGAATCGGTGAAGGCCCCAACTTATTCAAAGCCTCATAATGCTCCCTGGTTGGATATCCTTTATGTTTGGCAAAGCCGTAGCCGGGATATTTTCGTTCATAATCGATCATGATTTGGTCCCGGGTATATTTAGCAATAATCGAAGCGGCGGCGATTGCAATTGAACGGGCATCCCCATGGATGACCGATTTTTGCTCGATCTCCGTTTCAGGGACTACCAAGGCGTCGACTAATAAATAATCCGGCGGGGGCTGTACCGCCCGCAAAGCTTTGAGCATTGCAACTCGAGATGCTTGGTAAATATTACTCCGATCAATCTCTTCCGGAGCGACGACCCCAACCCCGTAATCCCATTCACCCGACGTCAAAAATTGATAAAGCTTCTCCCGTTGCGCCGGAGTGAGCTGTTTGGAATCATTAACCTCGGGTTTGTTAAACTCGGGAGTAATTACAAAAATTGCCGCTACAACCGGCCCAGCCAACGGGCCACGACCGGCTTCATCAAGTCCGGCAACTCTTTGCCGCCCGTTCCTCCAACAAGTTTGTTCCAGCTCGATTCGTTCTTCCCAACTGAGTTTGGGTTTTTTAGGTGAAGCTTCGGACATTGATCTACCCATTATCCTTTAGTTACCATTCCTTTAATTGAATCGGCACATTATCAGCAAATCTTTAAAACAAATGGATGATTTTTGGTTAAATAACATAATAAAACACCTAATCTAGGCAGGAAAAGTTATTCCAAAAACGAATCTATGAAACAGAGTATTAATAAATCAATCGATTACTTCTTAATTACCTGAGGAGATTGCATAATTATTCTAATAAAACCTCTGGTAAAGTCAATTTTATTAACAGCTAAGACAGGAGATTTTTTATGAAAAAAAATTCTTTCCCATTGCAAAAGTTACTTATAAAGGGCCTTAGTATCGTAATCGCGCTGACTATTATCAGTTCGTTTTTTCTGTTTTCAACTTCGGTAACCTCAGGTAACTGGGTCAAGCTGAATCAATTAAATTATCCGGCTTTTGGATTGGCTTGTCTCGCTTTAATTCTATCTTGGCTGGCCGAAGGATTCCGGATCAAAATAATCGCCGCCGGATTGGGGGAAAAAATTTCTTTTATCAGAATATTTGGAATCAATCTAGCTTCAAGTTTTACCGGGAATGTAACTCCCTTCAGCTCCGGAGGTGTGCCGACCCAAATTTTTCTATTATGCAAAAACGGACTCACTCCCGGGAGGGCAGGCGCTTTGGTAACCATCAGAATTGTGATCTCCACTCTCTTATTTACTACCGTTGCGCCATTCTTAATCTTATTTTACCATGCCCGTTTCTCTTTTGGAATATTGCATCGGATTACAACCGTCGCTATCCCTTTAGCGGGAATATTGTCGATTGTTTTAGTTACTTTTATCCTCAATCCTAAATTAACCGCTAACCTCTTTATGAAATTTTTGAACTCTTTGAAACTAGGCCGGCTGGGGCATCGGATTGAACCATTTTTAGATAAAATAATCTTGGAAGCCGAGACCTTTCACCGTTCAATCAAAGAGTTCCGTAATATGTTAAATATCATATTAGTATTCATCTGTACCGTCGCCTATTGGGCATTTTTCTTTGGGATTGCCCCCTTGTTAATGTACGCTTTCGGATTGGACCCGGCGGGAAAAGTGATGGAAATAATCTTGCTCCAGTTCATTTTAGTGTTTGTCCTGGCTTATTTACCGATTCCCGGCGGGACCGGAGTCATGGAGTTAAGCCTTTATTCGGTGCTGGTCTTTATCCCGTTACAATTTCGGGCGATATTCATCTTTTTATGGCGGTTTCTCAGCTACTACTTGTCCACCTTTGTAGGGGGGGTTGTGTTGTTAAGATTGATCAATCAACCGATTCGGCTGCGGCAGTCTGCGGCAGCTCCAGACTGATCCTCTTTAACTTTCCGTTTCTAAACTCATGCAAGAGCGTTCCCGCCGCCCGGTTTAAATCCGGTTCCCCGCCCTTGGCTAAAAATTTACGTCTCTCGGCGAACCACTGTAACTGCGCCTCAGGAGAAAGCTGTTTCGGATAAGCTGCCTCTTTTTCAAATAAACTAGCGCCATAATTCTCTAATAGATAAAGGGCCAAATCATTGACTGGTACAATCTCATCTTTGATAGTGCCGATTAATGCTAATTTATACCCTTCCGACTGGTCATTGATTTTGGGTGGCAGCAACCCCGGAGTATCCAAAATCTCAAACCCCTTGCGCTTTATCCATTGTTTACCTCTGGTCACCCCCGGAGTATTACCGGTGCGGGCTGCTCCAGTCCCCAACAACCGGTTTAAAATCGAAGATTTTCCCACATTCGGAATACCGAGTACTGCGATTCGTTTAGCCCGTCCGGAAGCCTTCCCTCCAAATTGGGCAGCTGCGCTCCTCCAAATCTCCTCTACTCCCTTGCCGTTCTTGCCGTTAACTTTGATCACCGGAATCTGTTGGCTTTTAAACCAATCATGCCATTTATCGGTAACTGCCGGATCGGCCAGGTCTGTTTTATTAAGCAGCACGATAACGGGTTTTTTGCCTAAAACCGATTCCAAATCGTTGTTATGGCTGCTAATCGGAATCCGGGCATCCCGGACTTCGATTAATAAATCCAAATACCTCAATATCTCGGACAGTTGCCGTTTGGCCTTGGCCATATGCCCTGGAAACCATTGTATTTCTGGCATGACAATGAACCTCGTTGGGATTAATGTTTTTAGTATTCTGTAGTTCGGGTCAATAAACCCGGGACCGAAGTGTTTTTGTCGATTGCGAAATGCTTAAACCTTTAATAACAAGTCTTTTGGACGGGACAAGGCGATATTTTCCTTTTTTTAACCTCCCATCGAATTTAGTGTAGCACATGTTTACGTTTAGGGCGATGAAATTTTCGTTTATTATTTATCCGTCCGCCCAGGTGTATCCCCCAGCCCAGGGGTGAACCCCCAGGCTGCATGTTAATCATTCTATACCCCGTCTAAGACGGGCCCGGTCAATGCTCCGAAGCTTTCACCCAGGCCTGGAGGGCCTTGAGATTGGTTTAATATACCCAGCCCATTCGTTTACGGGTGGGCGGAGATGGATTCATTCATTTCTACATTGGAGTAATATTTGCCCATTCCGTCCGCACATAGTGTACCCCCCACCCCAGGGGGTAAACCCCAGGGCTGTATGCCAAGACCATTCCAAACCCCATCTAGCGACGGGCCCAGTCAATGCTCCGAAGCCTTCACCCAGACCCGGAAGGCCTTGAGATTGATTTGGTATACCCAGCCCATTCGTTTACGGGTGGGCGGAGATAGCAACACCTTCATTTATGTGCTGACGAAAAAGGAGTCTGGGAAATCTTACCGAAAATGTTTTTAAGAGGTGATTACCATGTCCCATTCTTTACGAGAGCTGTTTTACCATCTCGTCTGGTCAACTAAATACCATGAGCCGATCATTACCGCCAATATCAAGCCGGTTGTGTTGCAATTGTTGAAAACGAAGGCCTCGGACCTAGGTTGCCGCGTTTACGCGCTTAATTGCGTCAGCGATCATGTTCATCTTTTGCTTTATATCCCGCCCAATTTGGCAGTATCAAAAGTGATCAATGGACTGAAAGGGGCAAGTTCACATGAACTGAAAGGATTATCAACAAGCTTTTGTTGGCAAGAAGGTTACGGTATTTTTACATTGCGCCGTTCAGATTTACCAGTGGTTGAATCATATATAAAAAACCAGGAACGCCATCACCGCGAAAATAGTTTTGATCCAATGTGGGAACCAACGCCCAGTTGTATCTCCCCAGCCCAGGGGTGAACCCCTGGGCTGTATGTTAAAACATTCTAAACCCCGTCTCCCGACGGGCTCAGTTAATGCTCCGAAGCCTTCACCCAGGCCCGGTGGGCCTTGAGATTGATTTGGTATACCCAGCCCATTCGTTTACGGGTGGGCGGAGATGGGCCAACAGTTATTGGGTCGGTTCCGTCCACCCAGGTATATCTCCCAGCCCAGGGGTAAATCCCTGGGCTGGATGTT
>JBLNDC010000232.1:0-3158 GCA_050261255.1 Bacteroidota bacterium | reverse complement strand
AATCTTGTAGCTCATGGAACACCTCCTAAATAAAATGGCTTAATTCGCATTATAAAAATATGCTTTACTCGCTCATTCTTCGACTAAAATCAGAAAAATCCTCTTTTTTAGTGAACATCCGGTATTTTAGTTTGCTTTTTAGTTAAATCTTATTTATTTCTCCATAATTAAGTGTTTTGCCCCATTTTTTGCTTCTCTTGGGGGATACTTTATCCCTTATTTATCTTGCAATTTCTGAATGAATTGGATATAATAATATCGCAATGCGGGTGTGGCTCAGTGGTAGAGCATCGGCTTCCCAAGCCGAGGATCGCGGGTTCGAATCCCGTCGCCCGCTCCATATTTGAATCAAGCGCTTCTAGATTTATTCTAGAAGTTTTTTAGTCCTTTAGGTTGCGGTTGATTTACGATTTGGGATATGTTAAAATTAATAACGATTTAAAGCAAATAATTATTTTTAAGCTGGCGTAGCTCAATGGTAGAGCAGCGGTATCGTAAACCGCAGGTTGCGGGTTCAATTCCCATCGCCAGCTCCATTTTTTACCCCTCACCCGGAAAGGATGAGGGGTTATTTAGTCTATTTTAACCCTGTAATAGGATTTTTTGGCGCAATGTAGAAATATTACCATGTAATCTTTACCATTATTTTTATTAAATCCGGAGGGTTAAAATGGTTTCGGCAATATCCTGTTCTAATTTATTTAAAAATTATGGCTCCAAAAAAGTGCTTCAAGGAGTTAACCTCGAGATTCCTTCAGGGACGATTTTCGCTCTCCTAGGGACCAATGGCGCGGGGAAAACTACCCTAATCCGTACTTTATTAGGTTTGATTCCCAAAACCAGCGGTGAGGTAAAGGTTTTAGGTGAAGAACCTTATCGGATTGGGCCTCAATTGCGCCAACGCATCGGTTATGTCTCGGAAGAGCAAGGGTTATATGGTTGGATGACAGTCGCAGCCATGGTCAAATTTTGTAAGGCTTTATACGAGCATTGGGACGACGACTTGGTCCAGAAATATCTAGAACGTTTCCAATTAGACCCCCAATCTAAAATCAAGACCCTCTCCAAAGGCCAAACAGTTAAACTAGCCTTGATTTTGGCCTTGGCCCCCCAACCGGATCTGTTAATCCTCGATGAACCCATGAATGGGCTTGATCCTTTGGCGCAATATGAATTTATGCAAATTGTTTTAAAAGACTTCAATCTTGAAGGTAGGACAATCTTTTTTTCAACTCATATTCTAGCCGATGTTCAAAGTACAGCCCATCAAGCAGCGATCCTTTACGATGGAAAAATCCAGACAGTAGGTAGAGTCGATGAGATTCGAAAGAGAATTGCCAAAATCAAATCTAAAAAGGGAGCCGATTTCCGTTCAATTGAGACGGTTCGACTAAATCAAGATCCTAGCGCGGATTTTTGGTTAATCCCTACCGAGAGCTTACCGGAGGTTGCGGCCGCTTCGGAAGAGGTCATTCCCGAGGTCTCTTTGGAAGAAGCTTTCTTCTTTTATTGTATGAGGGGGAAAAACCATGACTAATCCGGTGATAACCTTATTCCGAAAAGAACTGCGCCAGAATGCCTTTATTTATCTATTTCCTCTATTCATGGTTATTGTGGCTTTGGCCTTTCAAAAAATCTTAGCCCAACTGCTTACGGAAACCTGGTCCCGAAATTTCGCAATCGCGATTCCGGCCTCCTTAGCTTTTTCCTATGCTTTACAAGCTTTTGATTTGGAGGAAAACGGTCAAACCCGGGACTTTTTATTAACTAAACCGGTGTCCGGAACCCAAATCATCCTGTCCAAATTCTTCAGCGGTTTAATAGTGCTATTATCATTGACAGTCCTTTGGCAGTCGGCCTTGATTCCTGATTTGATCCAATGGCCTGATTTGCTCAACTTCGCTAGTTTTTCATTTTTAGCATATCTTTTAATGGTAATAGTCGTCTATGGTTTCAGTTTTACTGTAAGCGCTTGGGTAAAAGGCCCTAAAAAATTGCTCACCGCCATCTTCATTTCCGCCCTTGGAACAATCTGGTTTTTCTATGGATGGCTCCAATTTTTTACCTTATTATATTTTACTCCGGAGTCTGGCGGAGTAGCGTTAATTTTAGCAATACTAATCTTTACCATTGCCCAGTTAGCTTTAGTAATCAAAGGATTAGTTGTTTCAATTCATAGTAATCTCTTAAACTACTCTTTCCCCCAACTAGTTTTTAGGATTAAAATATATCTCTTACTCCTCCTGGTTCCCATAGGAATTAATCTCGTTAATCATTTTAACAGTCCGGAGATTCGTCCCTTCAATTCCTTATTGGCTTGCCTGAACGGGTCCGAAGTGCCGTTCTTCGCGGTGGACATTTGCCGGCAGCCCCAAGGCGATCTTTATGCCTTAACCGACGTCAGGGGCAGGTTAGGAATTGCCAAAAGGGGCGAAACCCCAAGAGTCATCTATCAAGGTGAAAAAGACGCCGGTAATCTCCTTTCCAAACTATTATGGTCTCCCAACGGTGAGAAGATCGTTTTCAATGAAAACGGAAACATCAAAGTATTATTACTATCTCAAAAAGAACCCCTTTTTTTAACCAAGGGCGATCTCGCTTTCTGGTCCGAAGATTCTGAAGTTATCCTGGTTGCCACTAAAGTAATCCCCACTCAAGCAGCTGATAACTCAGTACCGTTCAATCACTACCGGCTTGCTTATTTTTCGTTGGCCACCCAAGAATCTTATGAACTTCAAGGCAACCTCTCTTTCCCTGGCGGCTCCATGTTTTGGCATCCCTATTTGAATACGATTATCGCCGTTACCGATTTTTGGCAAATCGCTTTGATGAACCTTAATAACGGTAAAGTTGAAATGATCAATCTACCTCCGCCTCCGGATCCAGGGCCAATCTTTTTGACCAAGATTGCCACCATCGGGGCAGACTCTTACCGAATCGCCGTTTTTACCGATTTAATAAGCGATCGTAGCCAAAGGAACATTTTCCGTTACAATTTACTCCTCTATGATTTTTCAGTCCCTAATAAAACAGGAACCTTAATAGCTTCCTTGAAAGATTTGAAATTCCAAGACATCTTAATCAACGCCGACGGTAATCAAGTTTGGGGGAGCAACTATTTTGGCGTTTATCGCCGCATCATTCTTCCTTCGAGGTGA
>JBLNDC010000231.1:0-6875 GCA_050261255.1 Bacteroidota bacterium | reverse complement strand
TTAACTTTAAAGTCTGAGCCAGCTTTTTTAGTTCGGAAATAAGCCAATCAAACTAGATCATGATGCCTTTATGTTCGATTTCTAACTAACTGCCTCCTGAATTAACTAGCTATTTGCCGTTTGCCTTCGACGCCTCCCTTCCTTATTATTCGATTTCCCATACACCTCCTTTTTCATCCGAATAGATTGTTCTTCTTTCTAAGTAAATTATTTGAATTGGAATAAAGCAAGCTAAAGACGATCATGCTCAATACGGCTATAATTACCGACGCATAGGTTTCAGTGAATAAAGGATGGAGCGGATATTCTCCGTAAACGCTTTTATAAACCACCCACAACAAGCCCGCTAATGCCGCGGAGATCATAGCCCAAATGGCGCCCTTGCCGGAAGCCTTCTTCCAATAGATCCCAAATAGCAGCGCTACAAAAAGGGACCCTCTGATGGTATAGGCAAAATACACGATGTCCAAGACCCGGGTATTCCCATACATTAAGATCGCAAGCGCCATACAAACAACCCCGGACAGGCCGGTAATTACCCTGGAAACTCGTAAGATCCGGCGATCATCGGCTTGGGTTTTCAGTTTACGCTGGTAAATATCCTTAGTGATCATCGTCCCGCAAGCCAGAATAATCGGAGACACGGTCGACAAAATCGCCGCCAGGATCGAAGCTAAAACAATGCCGCTTAAGACCGGACTCAAATTCATCATTAAGGTCGGCAACGCCAGTTTGGGATTGGTCAATCCCGGAAACTTGACCCGCGCCGCCATCCCCAGCAAAGCGGTTAGAATCCCAAACGGCGCGACGGATAAAGCAGTCAACAATGCGGATTTTTTGGCCACTTGAACATCCCGCGCGGCTAGAATCGGTTGAATGCCCGCCTGAGCGGTGCACGCCCCCAAAATCGAGGCGATGACCCATGACGAAACTTTGGGCGCGCCGATCGTCAAAAAATTAAAATAAGAGTCCGGTAATGAAACCCGTAAGCCACGAATCCCTCCGATATCACCTAGCGCGAAAAAGACCGCCAAAATAGCCCCGCCGTACATCATCACCAAATGGAGAATGTTGGTATAACCGACCGCGATCATCCCACCGGCCAGAGTATAAATGATGAATCCGGTCCCCAAAATTAACACCGCGGCGATAAAGTCAATATTTAATAGTGTCACTCCTAAAGTGCCGGCGGCGATGATTTGGGCCGTACCCACCACAATCATTACCAAGGTCAACAAAATACTGGAGACAACCCTAGCGTCGACCCCAAGATATTTCTCAACAATTCCCGGTACTGTGACCGTTTCCAAACTGCGATAAAGCTTGGCGAAGAACAAAGCCAGCACAATGATGCCGATTCCATTGGCAATGGTATACCAGGCGCCGGAGAGTCCGAATACATACCCGTATTCGGACACTCCGGTCGTTGAAGTCCCCCCCAACCACTCTCCGGTACCGGCGGCGACGCACATCAATACACCCAGTCCGGCGCCGTGGAATGCGACGGAGCTATTGGAACTACGCTTGGCGAATAAACCGATCAAAATTGTCGTGATCAAATAAACCAGAATGATAACGATTTGAATTGTCATGATCCTACCCTATTCCACCGGTATTTCAATGTCCAACAGTGGTGGATATTGTTGACATCCGAAAACGTCTCCCTCACCGAAGCTGCCGCTGGGAACCAACCGATTGATAGTGAACTTGATGGCATAAGCCGGGTCGAATTCAACAAAATCACAAATTCTTGACTCAGGGATGCCGAAAAGTTTTGCCATCTTCTCCTTGGTTATGACGCCGCTTTTACGAACCAGATCATAATTTTCTTTTTCGCGGAAAATAATGTCGAATGTAATCCGGTCGGTTCCCGCGTTCTTACTGCGAATGGTCTTTGCCAATTCAACCAATTTAACTGTTTTCATTTTTAAATTTCCCTCCCTTATTAACCAATTTCGATCATTTTAATTGGGAATAATTCCAACGGATCATCCACCGCCACGGTATGGTTCATGGTCCACCGATAAGCGGGGGAAACTTCAATCACCTCATCCAAAACGAAGGCGGCGGTTCCCGCGGTACCCTTAACCTCCGGCAGTCTGGCGTAAAAGATTTGCCTGGTGCCGATCAGAGTGACTTCTTCGGCCATCTCCTTAGTAGGCGCCACTCCCTCAACGATCACCATCAACTCGTGGGATTTAGTCTCTTTGATCGGCTCAAGATCTCCCATGACCCCGTTTTTACCGAAAACCCTGTAGCTAAGCTTGTAGTCTTTACCCGCAAAACGTTCCTCGACCTGTTTTTTACACCAGTCAATAACCTCATCAATATGCTTGATGGTATAAGGATCGCGAATACCGGCCATTCCTAGATAACGTTCGCCGACCTTGCCGGAGCCTTCCAGTTTCACTTTGACTTTGCCCTCGATGGGAATGAATTTCGCCCCGGTAATCCGGCAGGTTTTTTCATCATATTGCTCATAGACGCAATCTCTCATATCCAACATACCGCCGGCTACATATTCAAAATAGGGATTGCTTCTTTCATACATTGCATGCCCGGCGACCGAAGCGATTGTACACCTCTGAGCAGGATGCATCGCGGTCACTTTTACATCATCCATGGTTAAAGTACCGATTATCGTTTCCTTAGCGCCATAAGGCTCACAACAGAAAGAGGCGCATTCCAAAACCTTACCGGCGTAATAAGAAATATGCTCCGGAAAACCCTCATGGATTCCAGCTGCTGCGAATACAGCCGCATCACTGGAGCGCCCTCCGATAATCACGTCCGCCCCCATCTCTAAAGCCTTTATAAATGGATGTACTCCTGCTACCGCTACAATACGATCGGTTTTGTCCAGTTCCTCTAAGGTAAGGTTGCTCCTACTATCCAGTCCCTCAATAACCTCACCGGCTTCCATCTTCTTCCGGAGATACTCCTTGTCCACTTCCGAGTAAAAGTAGGCCAGTTTAAATTTTTTTAGGTCGTGTTTTTTCGCCAAATCCCGGATAATGTCAACATACATATCAACCCGGCTATTCGTCCCGGTATCACCTGAGGAGCCGATGATCATCGGAACTCCTTGCTTACGCGAGGCCAATAACATCAATTCTAAATCATGTCTTTGCCACTCGATATGACTGGCACACTTGTCAGCCCCTAAAGGCACCGGACCGATATCATCACTCCCTGAATCACAGCAGTAGTAATCGGGCTTGGTCTCTGCACCGATCCAAAAACTCTCCTCTTTGGTGGGCGCAAAACCCAAATGCCCGTTGGAACAATGGATTCGCAACTCTTTTTTTGCCATCATTTAAACCCCTTTCTTAAATATAATGACATGTTATAACATGTTATTCTATTATTTATTCGTAATTAAAAAAAATCCTGCTTGTTTATTAAAAAAAATTTTAACAAACAATTTACTAAATTGTTATAGATGGTATATAAACAACTTGTTGTTACAGCCCTCCGCCTCAGTTTAGCAGTTTGGTTAATCAAAAAAGACTGCCGCAAAAATTCTCATTTTGCAACAGTCCTTTTGTTAAAATCATAAAGTATTGATATTTAACTCTCCGTTTCAGCCGCTACTAAATCCACGACCCCGTACTTCTCCCTTAAGCGCGGTTTTTCAATCTTACCGGTGGGGTTACGCGGCACTTTATCGAAGATAATTTTCCGGGGACGTTTGTAACGTGGGAGCGAGACGCAGAAAGACTCGATATCTTCCGTCGTACATTTATAACCCGGTTTTAGTTCGATAATCGCCGCCGCGATCTCGCCAACCCGTTTATCAGGCAGCCCAATCACTGCAGCATCCTTGATGGCGTCATGGGCCCGGAGAAAGTCTTCGATTTGGACGGGATAAATATTTTCACCTCCGGTAATGATCACGTCTTTCTTCCGGTCCACCAAATAAATGAAGCCGTCCTCATCCATCCGGGCCATATCTCCCGTATATAACCAGCCCTCCTTGAGCACCGCCGCGGTCGCTTCCGGGTCGTTATAATAGCATTTCATCACACCCGGCCCCTTGACCGCCAATTCACCTACCTCTCCCTGAGCTACGGGGCGTCCGTTTTCATCGACAATCTTGGCTTCCCAATTGTGCCCCGGCACTCCGATAGCGCCGACTTTATGAATGTTCTCGGTCCCTAGATGGACGCAGCCGGGGCCGATCGATTCGCTTAGGCCGTAATTGGTGTCGTAAAGATGGTTGGGGAAATATTTCTTCCAGCGATGAATCAGGCTGGGCGGCACCGGCTGGGCGCCGATATGCATCAGCCGCCATTGGGACAGTTCATAATCTTCCAGTTTGACGTCGCCCCGTTCAATGGCGTCCAGGATATCTTGGGCCCAGGGGACCAACAGCCAAACAATGGTGATCTTTTCTGCGGAGACGGTTTTCAGGATCCATTCCGGTTTAATCCCGCGGAGCAACACCGCTTTGCCCCCCACCAGAAAACTGCCGAACCAATGCATCTTGGCTCCGGTATGGTACAGGGGAGGAATGCACAAGAAATTATCGTCATGGGTCTGTCCATGGTGTTTATTCTCGGTTATACAAGCCGACATCAGGCTTTGATGGTTATGGAGAATGGCTTTGGGAAATCCGGTGGTCCCGGATGAAAAATAAATCGCCGCGTCATCTGCGTCGGTTAGTTTAACCTCCGGGGCTTCGGAGGAGCAATTGGCGGTCAGCCGGTCGTAGCTTTCCGCGAATGAAGGCCGGCCTTCCCCAGCGAAAAAGAGGGTTTTCACCTTGGGAATTTGGTCATAAATAGTTTCCATTCTGCCGATGAACTCGGGCCCGAAGATCAAGGCGCTGGTATCGGATAAGTTTAAGCAATATTTGATCTCCTCGGCGGTGTAACGGAAGTTTAACGGCACCGCAACGGCGCCGGCCTTTAGGATCCCGAAATAAACCGGGAGCCATTCCAGGCAGTTCATTAATAAAATAGCCACCTTCTCCCCTTTTTTGATCCCCCGCTTCAGCAGGAGATTAGCAAGGCGGTTGGCTTTTTCGTCAAAAACCCGCCAGGTCATCTCTCTCCGGTATTCACCCGCCGGGTTGTTCACAATCAGTTCATACTCTTTCCAGATTACATTATGGCTTTCCTGGAGATCCAGATTGATCTCGGTCAAGCATTTCTCAGGGCCATACAGCTCAGCGTTGCGCGCTAAAATTTCCGTGATCGGCATTTTGCTACCTTCCTCCCGTTCTACCGGTATATATTTTATAATGTGTATTTGATGACAAATACCGTACTACAATTAAAATAACAAAACAACTAGAATATATTATAAAGTTAAAAAAAGAGATAATCAAGAGGGTGTTGGAAAGATTTTCAATGTTTCATCGGTGTGAACCCATACCTTCCTTAATCCGCTTTGTCGCCATAAGAGTTCTTTCAACCCCTTTTAGTTCAGTAATGCCTTCCCTGTCCGACTCTACATAAAACTTGTTATTCGTGTTAATTTGCAACTCCTCCAACCAAGCATTTATTCATATTATTCTAAGCGCACCAATATAAATTAATGACACAGTGGACCTTACCGTTATATTTTTTTTGGGCTCTTCGATCCCCGGTTCGGCGGTCATTTCACGGCGGGAATTATTAACCAAAATGAATTGATTCCGGTTAATCCCGAAGAGATTCGCCAAAGTATCGCTTAGCCTGGTTTGAAGAAAGCGATTCCGAGACCTGGCCCGCTCCGGAGAAACCTTCAGCTTATACCTGGGTTAAAGCTCCCCGCTATCATGGGTTATCCTTGGAAGGCGGACCATTGGCCCGGAAAATTATCCGTTCCGTTAATACCACTCCCGGAGGGTTGGCGGGCGAAGTCATGGCCCGGCTGGTGGCCCGCGCCGAGGAGGCGGTTTTGATTTCCAAATGGATGGAAGATTGGGTAAAACAGCTTCCCCGTGATGGCCGATATATTCACCCATTGTCAGATCCAGTCAACAATCAAGCGGTCCAGATGAACGACGCGCCGCGCGGCCAGTTGCTCCATAGCATGACAACTGCTGATGAGGAAATCGCTTGGTACCGGGTTATTACCCCGAGCGCCTGGAATTTTTCACCCCAGGATGAAACCGGAATGCGTGGTCCGGCGGAAGAATCGCTCATCGGAGCCGGCGCCGATCCTGCTAATCCGGTGGAGCCGGGCCTCATTATTCAGTCATTTGACCCTTGCCTCTCCTGCGCTACCCATTTTATCGGCTGGGAAGGGCAGAACAAATTCAGTCTCAACATTATGGTTTAAAGGAGCAATAAAACATGCCTAACGAAAATGTCCGCCATCCCGACCGGCGCTTTACCCGGGCGGAACTAGCGCAATATAACGGCCAAAACGGTAAACCCGCTATGTGGCCGTTAATAATACTGTTTATGACGTCACTACTGTATTCGTGCAAGGGAAACACTTTACTCATCCGGCCGGTCAGGATTTAACCGGGGCGTTTTTACGGCAACACGCGCCGGTGTCCCTTTCGGGGTATCCGGTGGTTGGAATATTAGTTGACTGATTAACACCTGTGTTTTTCGTCATCGGCTCCGCGCATCAAGGTAGTTTACCTTAATCCATGCCTCATGAATAACACCTCCGGAAAATCGAAGTCCAAAGACTCGAAGCCGAGCTTCGGTTCCAGCGGACTCCGTATAGTCTCCAACTATTCCCAATGTTGGCAACCATTATTAACCGTGTTATAATAAAAAAAGAATTTAACTATGATTTGAGAAACCTTTCATTTGGCAAGAGGACGGGAGATGATATGATGTTGATGGAGATATCCAATCTGATTATTCCGGAAATTTACGAAGTAATTTACCGGATGGGGCATCTTGACGAATTGGTAATCGCAGACTCCA